>JBJTUJ010000232.1:0-5174 GCA_046080685.1 Cyanobium sp.
CTGGGGGAGAGCATCGTGTTCCCGCTGCTGCCCTTCCTGCTGACGGGCATCACCAGCCATGGCCGCACCCTGGGGCTGCTCACCGGCAGCTACGCGGTGGCCCAGTTCCTGGCCACCCCCATGATCGGCGCCCTGAGCGACCGCTATGGCCGCCGGCCGGTGATGGCCTGGTGCGTCGGCGGCACGGTGCTGGGTCTGGGCCTGTTCGCCGCCACGATCGCCTTCCCTTGGGCCAGCCAGTGGCCCGCCGCCAGCGCCGCGGGCGTTCCCCTGATCCTGTTGTTCGCCGCCCGGCTGATCGATGGCTTCAGCGGCGGCACTGCCGCCACCG
Organism: Cyanobium sp.; assembly: GCA_046080685.1. Taxonomy (GTDB): domain Bacteria; phylum Cyanobacteriota; class Cyanobacteriia; order PCC-6307; family Cyanobiaceae; genus Cyanobium. Next base: position 332 of record JBJTUJ010000232.1, read on the forward strand.
CCGGGGCCGTGCTGGCCGACATCACTCCTCCGGAGGAGCGGGCCCGGGCCTTCGGCTTGATCGGTGTGGCCTTCGGCCTGGGCTTCATCCTCGGCCCGGCCCTCGGCGGCCTGCTGGCCCGCCAGTCGGTCACCCTGCCGGTGCTCGTGGCCGTGGGATTCGCCGCCGTGAACCTGGTGGCGGTGCTCACCCTGCTGCCGGAGACCCATCCCCCCGAGGCGCGGATCCCGTTGCCGAGGCGACGGGAGCTGCAGCCGTTCAGCCAGCTGACGAACGTGTTCCGCAACCCCCAGATGCGGCGGCTGTGCGGCGCCTTCTTCCTCTTCTTCCTGGCGTTCAATGGCTTCACGGCCATGCTGGTGCTCTACTTCCGTCAGGCCTTCGGCTGGGGGCCGGACCTGGCCGCCCTGGCCTTCCTGGTGGTGGGGGTGGTGGCCACGGTGGTGCAGGGCGGCCTGATCGGACCCCTGGTGCAGCGGCTCGGCGAGTGGCGGCTGAGCCTGGCCGGCCTGGGCAGCGTGATCGCCGGCTGCCTGCTGATCCCCCTCGCCACCCCCGCCACCGCGATCCCGCTGGTGTTCACCGGCGTTTCCCTGCTGGCCCTGGGCACCGGGCTGGTCACCCCCTGCCTCCGCAGCCTGGTGTCCCGCCGGCTGGGCGATTCGGGCCAGGGCGCCGCGCTGGGCAGCCTGCAGGGTCTGCAGAGCGCGGGAAGCTTCCTCGGTCCGCCGCTGGCGGGCCTGGCCTACGACACTGCAGGACCCCACAGCCCCTTCTGGCTTGGCATCAGCCTGCTTGTGGGCGTGGCGGCGCTGGTGGCAGGCGGCCTTCCTGGACAGGCACGGGCGGATGCAGGGTGATCCAGCCGACCGGGCGACGACGGCATCCACACACAACAAGACCCGGCTCGACTGCTAGTGTCTGCAATGGATGTAGCCGGAATCAGATTGAGCCGCTACGCCGAACTTACCTCCGGCTGAGTGCGTGATGAGCGGTCCGATCCATGGCGCACCGGCCGTTGCGCCGGAGCTTTACATCAATCGCGAGTTGAGCTGGATCGAATTCAACCGCCGGGTGCTGGCCCAGGCTCTTGATGAGCACACTCCCCTGCTCGAGCAGGCGAAGTTCAGCGCGATCTTCAGCAACAACCTCGACGAATTCTTCATGGTGAGGGTGGCCTCCCTCAAGTCCCAGCAGGAGGCCGGCGTCACCACCCGCAGCGATGACGGCCGCACACCCCTGGAGCAGCTGGAGGCGATCCAGAAGGAGCTCCGGCCCCTGCTGGAGATGCAGCAGCAGCACTACCGCCATTCGCTCAAGCGCAATCTCAGTGAATACGGCGTTCACCTCTACGACTACGTGCGCCTGAACCGGCAGCAGAAGCAGTGGGTCGACGACTACTTCGGCACCGCCGTGTTCCCGGTGCTCACCCCCCTGGCGGTGGATCCGGCCCACCCGTTCCCGTTCATGAGCAACCTCAGCCTGAATGTGGCGGTGCTGGTGCGCGACCCCGACACCCGGCAGCAGCAGTTCGCCCGGGTGAAGGTGCCCCAGAAGATCCTTCCCCGCTTCGTGCCGATCCCCATCGAGCTGGGGGGGCGGGGCGCCACGCCGGTGTACGCGGCGGTTCCCCTGGAGCAGGTGGTGGCCTTCAACCTGCAGCTGCTGTTCCCCGGCATGACGATCGAGGGGCACTACTTCTTCCGCATCACGCGCGACGCCGACCTGGAACTGCGGGATCTGGAGGCCGACGACCTGATGGAGGCCCTGCAGGAGGGGTTGCGCAAGCGGCGCATGGGCGGGGAGGTGGTGCGGCTGGAGGTGGCCGACGAGATGCCCGATGAGGTGGTGCAGGTGCTGGTGGAGGGCTGCGATGTGGAGCCGGAAGACCTCTATCGCATCAACGGTCCCCTGGGCCTCGACGATCTGATGAGCCTGCTGGCGATCCCTCTGCCCAAGCTCAAGGACGTTCCCCACAAGGGACGGACCGTGCCGGCCCTGCTGCGGGCCCAGCGCAGCCAGCTCGAGGACGGCTCGATCAAGGCCGAGGACTTCGAAAGCATCTTCCGGGTGATCCGCCGCGGCGACGTGCTGCTGCACCATCCCTACGACCTGTTCTCCACCTCGGTGGAGGAATTCCTCAGCCAGGCCGCCGACGACTCCTCGGTGCTGGCGATCAAGATGACCCTCTACCGCACGTCCAAGGATTCGCCGGTGGTGGCGTCGCTGATCCGCGCCGCCGAGAACGGCAAGCAGGTGATGGCGCTGGTGGAACTCAAGGCCCGCTTCGACGAGGACAACAACATCCAGTGGGCCCGCCAGCTGGAGCGCTCCGGCGTGCATGTGGTGTACGGCGTGCTCGGCCTCAAGACCCACACCAAGGTGGCCCTGGTGGTGCGGCGGGAGAAGACGAAACTGCGCAGCTACTTGCACATCGGCACCGGCAACTACAACTCGCGCACCTCCAGCCTGTACACCGATCTCGGCCTGCTCACCGCCCGTGAGGAATTCGGCCAGGACCTGGTGGAACTGTTCAACTACCTCACCGGCTTCTCCAAGCAGCAGAGCTTCCGCAAGCTGCTGGTGGCCCCGGTCACCCTGCGCAAGGGCATGGAGGACCGGATCCGGCGCGAGATCCTGCACGCCAAGGAAGGCCGGGGCGGCCACATCCGGGCCAAGATGAACGCCCTGGTCGATCCGGCCATCATCGCCCTCCTCTATGGGGCCTCCCAGGCGGGTGTGAAGATCGAACTGGTGATCCGGGGCATGTGCTCCCTGCGGCCGGGGGTGGAAGGGGTCAGCGACAACATCCGCGTGCTGAGCGTGATCGGCCGCTTCCTCGAACACTCCCGGATCTTCTGGTTCGCCAACGGCGGCGAACCCGAACTGCTGATCGGCAGTGCCGACTGGATGCCGCGCAACCTCGACCGCAGGGTCGAGGCGGTGGCGCCGGTGGAAGAGCCGGCCATGCGCCAGCAGCTCGAGGCCCTGATCGAGCTCTACCTCTCCGACACGTCCGCCTGGCACATGCAGAGCGACGGCCGTTTCATTCAGCAACAACCGGAAGGGGAACAGCGCCTGGTTCAGGCCACGTTGATGGAGCGCTGGCGCGGTGGATTCTCTGCCGAGAAGCCCGTCGGGTAGCCGGCGCCACCAAATCACGGGATCGGGCCGAATTCGTACAGGAATTCTTCCGATTCCTGACGATGCACCCACGTCCGCGGTGCTACATTCCGCCCAAATTCATTCGGAGGCTTGGGGTGATGGGGACACCTCTGCATTCCGCTTCCACGGTGCTGCCCGGCCATGCAGGCAGCCCCGCGAGCAGCGAACGTTCCGGTCGTCGTACCGTTGCAGCCATCGGCCCGCAACGGCAGGCTGGCCGGCTCAGTTCGGACACGATCGGCTGGTATCTGAGCAGCATCGGGCGGGTGCCGCTGCTGACGCCGGCCGAGGAGATCGAGCTTGCTCACCATGTGCAGATGGCCAAGCAACTGCTTGAGTTGCCTGCCTCGGAGCGCACACCCCAGCACAACCGGCGCATCCGCATGGGCCAGCGGGCCCGCGACCGCATGATGGCCGCCAACCTGCGGCTGGTGGTGAGCGTGGCCAAGAAGTATCAGAACCAGGGCCTTGAACTGCTGGATCTGGTGCAGGAAGGGGCGATCGGGCTGGAGCGGGCCGTCGACAAGTTCGACCCCGCCATGGGCTACAAATTCAGTACCTATGCCTACTGGTGGATCCGCCAGGGCATGACCCGGGCGATCGACAACACCGCCCGCACCATCCGCCTGCCGATCCACATCAGCGAGAAGCTGGCCAAGCTGCGTCGCATCACCCGCGAACTGTCCCACCGCTTCGGTCGCCAGCCCAACCGCCTCGAGCTGGCCCACGCCATGGGTGTCGAGCCCGATGAACTCGAAGACCTGCTGAGCCAGAGCGCACCCTGCGCCTCCCTCGATGCCCACGCCCGCGGCGATGAAGACCGCAGCACCCTCGGCGAGCTGATCCCCGATCCGGCCAGCCTCGAACCAATGGACGGCATGGACCGTTCGATCCAGAAGGAACACCTCGGCACCTGGATCACCCAGCTGAACGAGCGTGAACAGAAGATCCTGCGGCTGCGCTTCGGCCTCGACGGCACCGAACCCCTCACCCTCGCCGAGATCGGCCGCCAGATCAACGTCTCCCGCGAACGGGTGCGGCAGCTGGAGGCCAAGGCCATCCTCAAGCTGCGCCTGATCACCAGCCAGCACCACGCGGCCTGAGCCGCCCGTGCCCGCACCGCTGCTGCTGATTCTCTGGTTCGCCCTGGTGCTGGTGCTTGCCGTGCTGGTGCGGCGGCGCTGGCCGCAGCAGCGGGAGGCCAGCCGCAAGCTCGTGCACATCGGCGCCGGTGGCCTGGTGCCCCTTGCCGCCGCCCTGCACATTCCCCTGGCCCAGGCCCTGCCCACGGCCCTGGCGATGACGCTGCTCACCGCCATCAACCATCGCCTGCGGCTCATTCCCGCCGTTGAGGATGTGGGCCGCCGCAGCCTCGGCACCGTGGCCTACGGCGCCTCGATCAGCCTGCTGCTGCTGCTGTTCTGGCGGCAGCGGCCCGACCTGGTGGTGGCGGGGGTGCTGGTGATGGCCCTCGGGGATGGGATGGCGGGCCTGATCGGCCCCCTGCTGCCCTCCCCCCGCTGGCAGGTGTGGGGGCAGACCAAATCGCTGCTGGGCACCCTCACCATGGCGGTGCTCGCCGTGCTGGTGCTGCGCTTCAGCCTGCCCGACCTGGCCTGGCCGCCACTGCTGGCGACCGCTGTGGCGGCCACCGCCCTTGAACAGATCTCGTGGGGTG
>JBJTUJ010000233.1:0-9792 GCA_046080685.1 Cyanobium sp.
GCTGTCGCAGCTGAGCCGGGGCGTGGAGGCGCGCACGAACAAGCGGCCGATGCTGAGCGACCTGCGGGAATCGGGCTCGATCGAGCAGGACGCCGACCTGGTGCTGATGATCTACCGCGACGAGTACTACAACCCGGAAACCGCGGATCGGGGGATCACCGAGGTGATCGTGACCAAGCACCGCAACGGGCCGGTGGGCACGGTGAAGCTGCTGTTCGAGCCCCAGTTCACCCGCTTCCGCAACCTGGCGGCCCCCTGAGCGGCCGGACCCAGGCGGCCCGCAGCGCCCCCTGCGCCGCCATAGATTCACCCCATGGCCTCCAGCGTCGCGCCCACCGGCAGCCCCACCGAACGCTTCGAGCTGATCGTGGTGGGCGGGGGCCACGCCGGCTGCGAGGCGGCGCTCACCGCCGCCCGGCTCGGGATCCACACCGCCCTGTTCACCCTGAATCTCGATCGCATCGCCTGGCAGCCCTGCAATCCGGCGGTGGGCGGTCCGGCCAAGAGCCAGCTGGTGCATGAGGTGGATGCCCTCGGCGGCGTGATCGGCCGGCTCGCCGATGCCACCGCCCTGCAGAAACGGGTGCTCAACGCCAGCCGCGGCCCGGCCGTGCGCGCCCTGCGCGCCCAGACCGACAAGCGCCAGTACGCGCGCCAGATGCTGCAGCTGCTGCAGCACACCCCTCACCTGAGCCTGCGCGAGGCGATGGTGACGGGGCTGCTCACAGGCGGCAGCGCCGAGAACGGCGACCTGCACATCACCGGCGTGCGCACGTTCTTCGGCAGCACCTACGGCGCCGCCGCCGTGATCCTCACCACCGGCACCTTCCTCGGCGGCCGCATCTGGGTGGGCCACCAGTCGATGAGCGCCGGCCGGGCCGGCGAGCAGGCAGCCGAAGGGCTCACCGAGGCCCTGCAGGAGCTGGGCTTCACGATGAATCGCCTCAAAACCGGCACCCCCGCCCGGGTCGACCGGCGCAGCGTCGCCCTCGACCAGCTGGAGGAGCAACCCAGCGACGCCCACGACCGCTTCTTCTCCTTCGATCCGGCGGCCTGGAGCAGCGGCGAGCCGATGAGCTGCCACCTCACCCGCACCACTGCCGCCACCCACCGGCTGATCCGAGACAACCTCCACCTCACGGCCATCTATGGCGGGGTGATCGACAGCAAGGGTCCGCGCTACTGCCCCTCGATCGAGGACAAAATCGTGCGCTTCACAGGCAAGGAGAGTCACCAGATCTTCCTGGAGCCGGAGGGGCGCGACACCCCCGAGCTCTACGTGCAGGGCTTCTCCACCGGTCTGCCGGAAGCGCTGCAGCTCGAACTGCTGCGCACCCTCCCCGGCCTGGAGCAGTGCGTGATGCTGCGGCCTGCCTATGCCGTCGACTACGACGTGCTGCCAGCCACCCAGCTGAAGCCGTCGCTGGAGACCAAGCGGGTGCAGGGCCTGTTCTCCGCCGGCCAGCTCAACGGCACCACCGGCTACGAGGAGGCCGCCGCCCAGGGCCTGGTGGCCGGCCTCAACGCCGCCCGCCGCCTGCGGGGTCAGGATCCCGTGCACTTCCCCCGCCAGGGCAGCTACATCGGCACCTTGGTCGACGACCTGGTCAGCAAAGACCTGAAGGAGCCCTACCGGGTGCTCACCAGCCGCAGCGAATACCGCCTGGTGCTCCGCGGCGACAACGCCGACCGGCGCCTCACCCCCCTGGGCCGGGAGCTGGGGCTGATCGACGATCGCCGCTGGCAGCTGTTCGAGGCCAAGCAGGCGGCGATCGAGGCCGAGAAACGGCGGCTGGAAACCGTGCGGCTGAAGGGGGGCGACCCCGCCGCCCCGGCCGTGGAGGCCGCCACCGGCGCGCCGATCCGCGGCTCGATCACCCTCGCCGACCTGCTGCGCCGCCCCGGCTTCCACGCCGACGACCTGGCCGCCCATGGCCTGGCGGATCCCGCCCTGGGCCGCGAGGTGCGCGAGGGCGCCGAGATCGACATCAAGTACAGCGGCTACCTGGCCCGGCAGGAACAGCAGATCGCGCAGGTGCGGCGTCAGGAGCAGCGCTCCCTCAGCCCCAGCCTCGACTACGCCGCCATCACCACCCTCTCCAGCGAGGCCCGCGAACGGCTGGCGGCGGTGCGGCCGGTGAGCCTGGGCCAGGCCTCCAGGATCCCCGGCGTCAGCCCTGCCGATGTGAACGCCCTGCTGCTGTGGTTGGAGCTGGAGAAACGGCGCCTTGAAAGCCTGGTTACAGTTGCGCATCCGCCACGCTGAAGGTCCCGGTGAACGCTGGACGCCCCGGCCATGAACCGGGCCATCGGCCCCTGCGGGGGATCCCGCGCTCGCGGGCCTTCTGGGAACTGAAGGCCGAGCAGATGATGAACCGGCTGTTCGAGCCGGACCAACCCCTCGACCTCGACGATCCGGCGCCTCCGCCCGAGGCGGCCCGGCCCCAGGCCCTTCCCAGCCCCCACCAGGCGCCGCGCACCCCCGCCCGCCGGGAGCGCACCTCCCCCGCGCCCGCGGCCAAGCCCACCACTCCTCTGCGCTCCTCGCTGCGGGAGCAGCCCCGGCTGCTGGCCGCCGCCATCGGCGGCGCGGGGCTGGTGTCGGCACTGGTGTCGGCCCTCTACCTCACCCAGTGGAACCGGATGCAGCAGGCGCTCACCCAGGAGCGCAACCTGCTCCTGCTGGAGCGGCTGCGCAGCTTCGGGCCCGCCACCCCGGCCGCCGCTCCGCCGGCACCGGCCACCCCCGCGGCGCCGGTGCTGCCGCCTCCGGCCGGCACCGCCGCGGCCGGCCTCGAGAACCTGCCGCCGCCACCGCCCGAGGAGCCCTGGATGCAGCAGCTCTCCCAGCTTCCCGGTGGCAGCGCTCCCGCCGCCATACCCGCCCCCGCCGCCGCCGCTGCTCCGAGCCGCTCTGCCGCGCCGCTGCTGCGGGTGCCGGTGAGCCCGCCCCTGGCCGCCGCCGTCAGGCGCGCTCCCACCCGTCCGGCGGCCGCCAGCGGTCCGGTGCCCGTGCTGGTTGGGGTGGTGGCGGCCCAAGGCCAGGCCGGTTCCGCCATCCTCCAGGTGGGCTCCCTCTCCACCAGTGCCGGAGTGGGCGAAACGATCAGCGGCACCAGCTGGCGGCTGCGCAGCACCAGCGCCGACAGCGCCGTGATCGAGCGCGACGGCGAGCAGCGCACCGTGGTCATCGGCAACGGCGGCTGATCCTCACCCCGTGTCCCCCTCCTCCCTCGCCGCCCAGCCCCTGCTTCCCTCACCCCGCAGCCTCTGGCAGGCGCCAGCGGCGGAGGTGGTGTCCGCGCGGGCCGGCCGCAGCCTCTCCGGCGCCTGGAAGCTGCTGCTCCTCGGCGACGGCAGTCCCACCCGACACCTGGAGCTGCTCACCGGCGCGCCGGTGGAGGTTGAGCTCATCGCCATGGCTCCGGACTCCGGGGAAGACCCCCTCACCCCCGACGAGGTGGCTGAGCTGGCGCCTCCCCTGCTGCGGCGGCAGGTGTGGCTGGCCTGCGGCGGCCTCACCCTCGGCTGGGCCGAGAGCTGGTGGAACCAGGCCGAGGCCGAGGCGCACCTGCGCGACCGCAGCCGCCCGATCTGGCTCAGCCTCACCGCTGGCCGAGCGGAACTGTTCCGCGAGGTGGACGGCCTGGGCCAGGTGCAGGCCGACTGGCTGGAGCAGCGCTTCGGCCATGCCGGTCCGTTCTGGAGTCGGCACTATCGCTTCTTCCGCCAGGGCCGCGAACTGACCGTGATCCGGGAGGTGTTTTCGCCCGAACTCCAGCGCTGGCTTGGGCCCGCGACCACCAGCCCGGCGGCCGAACCCCTGTTCTCGCTTCATGACGTTTCATGAACTTAGTAACAGGTCCCTACAGTTGCGCCTTGACGGATTGACGGCCGCCATCACCTAACCAGGATGCAGGGATCCGAAACGACCCCCATGACCCGCCCCAGCCGCAACGGCCCGCCGGGCCCCAGCCGCGATGGTGACTGGCTCAGCCTCACCGACCTGGGCCGCATCTACGGCATCTCCGCCGTGCACACCGGCAAGCTGCTCGTGGCCGCCGGCCTGCGCCAGGCCAACGGCGAACCCAGCCGCAAGGCCCTGATGGCAGGCCTGGCCAGGCAGCAGCATCCGGGCCACCACCACCAGGCCCTCTGGAACCGCGAGGGTTGCGGCCCCCACCTCGAGCGTCAGGGCGTGGAGCCCCAGCAGCAGCGCAATCTTGTGGGCCTCTGGGCCGACCTGCTCACCGCCCTGCAGCAGGGGTCCCCTTCGATCGCCGTCTCGGCCGAGGAGATGGCGGGGGATCTGCCGAAGGAGCTGGTGGCACCGGTGAACCGGGAACTGCGCCAGCGCGGCTCCACCTTCCAGGTGGGCCGTTCGCTCAGGAGAGCCGCAGCGCCTCGGCCTGCTTGCTCGCCTGTTCCAGCTGCCGACGCAGGCGATCCTCGTCGGTGTGGCTGAGGTTGGTGCGCAGCAGGGTGGCGTGCGGGGCATGAACCCGCAGCCGCTCGATCAGCCGATCGGGGGTGGCATCCTTCACCAGCAGGCAGAGGGCGGCGGTGCCGGGCTTGAGGGTTTCACCCACCTCCCGCATGAAGCCGTCGTTGATGCCCAGATCGGACATCGACCCTGAGGCCGCCCCCAGGCCCGCCCCCACCGCAGCCCCCAGCAGGGGATTGAGGAACAGCAGACCCACAAGCGAGCCCCAGAACCCGCCGCCCAGGGCCCCGGCAGCAGTGAGGTTGACGGCCTGGCGCAGATGCACCTTGCCGTCCGCAGCGTTCTCCACCACTACGGCATCCTCGATGGCGATCAGCTGCTCGCGCTGGATATCCACCAGTTCGCGGCGCACGGTTTCTGCACCATCCACGGTGGGGAAGCCCACCACGACCAGCTGGCTCATCAGGCGTCCGGCTCCAGACCGATCAAAACCGTGTCAAATGTAAAGCGGCTCAGCGCCGCCGGGTGGAGCGGGGCAGGGGCCGGCCGCCCGAGGGGGGCTCATCGGCGGGCGGCAGCTCCTGCGGGGCCGCCGCCGGACGCTGCCAACGGGGCAGGGTGAAGGCCTCGTCGGCGGGCCAGTCTTCGCTTGGCGCAGGGCCAGAGGCAGGGGCCGCTGAAGGGGCCGCAGCCGATGGGGCACCCGCCCTGCGGAGCCCGCGGCGGGAGATCGCCTCCAGTGGCCGGCGGGACGAGGCGGGTGCCGGTGCGGCCGGTGCCGCCGCCGGCTCCTGCCAGGGCTCGCGCCAGTCGTCGCCGTCGTCCTCCAGCAGCCGGTCGAGCTTGTCCTCCACCCAGCGGCCCAGATCGGCCGGGCGGAAGGAGCCTGCAGACGGCCGACCGCCGGGCCGGCTGCCGGGGCCGCGCGAGCCGGCCCGTGACCCCGGGCGGGCGCCGGAGACGCCCTCCACGAACTGACGGCCCGCGCTCACCCAGCGATCGAGCCGCTCCTCCAGCGGATCGCCCTCGCGCCTCGGCCCCCGGCGCCCCTCCGACCGGGAGTCCCAGCGCTCCGAACGGGAGGTGGCGCTGCGGTCGTCGTCGTAACCATCCATGTCGCGCACGATACCGGGGCCGGCACCCCAGTCCCGGCAGGGGCTCAGCGGCGCCGCCCCGCCAGCCAGCGCTCCCGTCCCATCCCCACCAGCGCGATGGTGAGACCGCTCCACTCCAGGGTCCAGAGAAAGACGGCCATCGATGCCTGCGACGGGGCGAGATTACGCGGCGGTGCGGGGTTCGAACACCAGCAGGCAACTCGCGTCCCAGCGGCCGCCATGCAAGCGCTCGCAGCAGCGGCGGCAGGCCAGACCTTTCCGCCGGCGCTGGTAGGCGGCCTCGTGGTTGCAGCGGGGGCAGCGGGCGATCCAGCGGGCCGCCTCCCGGGGCAGGGGGTAGCGGTGGCGCAGCTCCACCCGGAACCCCGGCTGCGACAGGTTGATCGCCTCCATGCGGCCGCGGAAGCGGGGGCCGTGCACCTCCCGAACCTCCAGCACCCGATCGACCCAGGCGTGGATCATCTCGTGGCAGAGGGTGCTGAGGGTGGCCTCCCGCGGCAGGGGCTCCAGCAGCGGGCGCGAGAGCACGATCTCGCAGAGGTCGGAGCCATCGGTGCGCCAGCCGCGGCGGTAGAGGCCGGCGGTGCGGGTGAGGCGACCGTCGCTCCAGCGCAGGGCCACCAGGGGCCGGCCGTCGGGCGCCAGAGCCCCGTCGAAGTGCTCCCGGTTGAGGCGGTGGAACAGGGGCAGCAGCGGTTCCAGGGGCACGGCGGGCCGGCGCACCGCGGCATCATGGCGCTGCCGCAACGGCCGGGGAGGTCGTCGGTCAGACTTGCCGCCAGCGAACCGCACGCACACGGCATGGACTGGGATCTGGCCCGCTTGATCGGCACCAAGGCGCTGCTGGCCGGTGCCGGGGCCCTGCTCCTCTACTGGACGATCTCGGCGGTGCGGCTGGTGCTCAGCGCCCGGGGCATCAACCCGCTGCTGAAGCAGTTCTTCAACCAGGTGGCCTCCGGCCAGGTGGATGGCGCCTACCTGATGACCACCAAGAACTACCGCTCGCACGTGAACCGCACCCAGTTCATCCGCTTCCTGGCGGGCCTGCAGCTGAACAAGTACCGCAACCTCAAGTCGGGCCGTCCCCGCCTGCAGGACGATCAGATCATCCTCACGGTGAAGCTGAAGTCGGACGGCAAAGAGGAGCTGCCGCTCGATTTCACCTTCGTGAAGGTGGAGGACCAATGGCGGGTGGACCGGATCCAGAAGCTGGCGGCGGCCTGAGCCCCGTATCGCAGCCGGTTCACCCGTGAGCGCTTCCTCCACCACCGACGCCGCCCCCCATGGGGCTGCCGCCGCGCGGGCGGTTGAGCTGCGGACGCTGCTCAACCGGGCCGCCCACGCCTACTACGTGCTCGACGCGCCCCTGATGGAGGACCCGGTCTACGACCGGCTCTACCGGGAGCTGCTTGAGCTCGAGAGCGCCCATCCCGAGCTGAGCACGATCGACAGCCCCACCCGGCGGGTGGGGGGCGCGCCGGCCGAGGGGTTCATCACGGTGGCCCATCGCACCAGCCTGCTCAGCCTCGACAACGCCTTCTCGTTCGCCGAACTGGAGGCCTGGTACGGCCGGCTGCTGAAGGTGCTCGACCGCACTCCTGCGCCCGATGCCCCCTTGCCGGCGCTGGCGCTGGTGGGCGAGCTCAAGATCGACGGCAACGCCCTGGCCCTCAGCTACGAGCACGGCGTGCTGGTGCGTGCCGCCACCCGGGGCGACGGCGAACGGGGCGAGGAGATCACCGCCAACGTGCGCACGATCCGCAGCGTGCCCCTACGGCTGGAGATGCCCGATCCGCCGGCGTGGGTGGAGGTGCGGGGCGAGGCCCTGATCCCCGACGGCGCCTTCGCCGCGATCAACGCCGAGCGGCTGGAGCGGGGCGAACCGGCCTTCGCCAACCCCCGCAACGCCTGCGCCGGCACCCTGCGCCAGCTGGATCCGGCGGTGGTGGCGGCCCGGCGGCTGGAGTTTTTCGCCTACACCCTGCACCTGCCGCCCGACTGGCAACCGGCAGAGGGGAGCGGGCCGGGGGTGCCCGCCAGCCAGTGGGAGGTGCTGCGCTGGCTGGAGGCCGCCGGTTTCCGGGTGAATCCCCATGCCGCCCTCTGCCCCGACCTGGCGGCGGTGGAGGCCTTCTGCGCCGAATGGGAGGAGCGGCGCCGCTCCCTGGCCTACGCCACCGATGGGGTGGTGGTGAAGCTCGACGACCTGCGCCTGCAGGCGGAGGCCGGCTTCACCCAGAAGGCGCCGCGCTGGGCGATCGCCCTCAAGTACGCCGCCGAGGAGGCCCCCAGCCGGCTGCTGCGGCTCGTGGCCCAGGTGGGGCGCACGGGGGTGGTGACACCGGTGGCGGAATTCGAGCCCGTGCCCCTGGCCGGCACCACGGTGAGCCGCGCCACCCTCCACAACGCCGACCGGCTGGCGGAGCTGGATCTGCACGCCGGCGACACGATCGTGGTGCGCAAAGCGGGCGAGATCATCCCGGAGGTCGTGCGGGTGCTGAGCGAGCTGCGGCCGGACGGGGCGGTGCCGGTGGGCCTGCCCGCCACCTGCCCGGAGTGCGGCTCGGAGCTGGTGCGGGAGGAGGGGGAGGCCGCCACCCGCTGCGTGAATTCGAGTTGTCCGGCGATCCTGCGCGGGTCGCTGCGGCACTGGGTGAGCAAAGCCGCCCTCGACGTGGACGGCCTGGGCAGCAAGCTGATCGAGCAGCTGGTGGACCGGGGCCTGGTGCGCTCGATCGCCGGCCTCTACCACCTCGACGCGGCCCTGCTGGCCAGCCTGGAGCGGATGGGGGAGAAGTCGGCGACGAATCTGGTGGAAGCCCTCGCTGCCTCCCGCCGGCAGCCGTGGCACCGGCAGCTCTATGGCCTGGGCATCCACCACGTGGGCGAGGTGAACGCCAAGGCCCTGGCCCGTGCCTTCCTCTCGGCCGATGAGCTGGCGGCGGCCGCCGCGGAGCGGCCCGAGGCCATCACCGCCGTGTACGGCATCGGCGGCGAGATCGCCCAGAGCCTGCAGCAGTGGTTCGCCACGGCGGCCAACGGCGAACTGCTGGAGCAGCTGCGGGGGTGCGGCTTCGCCCTGGCGGCCGATGCCCAGGAGCGGCAGGCGGCGGAACGGGCGGCAGCCGCGGCCGCAGGTTCAGGCGGCGGCCCGCTGGCCGGCGCCACCCTGGTACTCACGGGCACCCTGCCCACCCTCACCCGCAGCGAGGCCAAGGCGCTGATCGAAGCCGCCGGCGGCAAGGTGAGCGGCTCGGTGAGCAAGAAGACCACCTACGTGGTGGCGGGCGAGGAGGCCGGCAGCAAGCTCGACAAGGCCCGGGAGCTGGGCGTGGCCGTGCTGGATGAGGCGGGCCTGCGGGCCCTGCTGGAGGGCGCTCAGGCTGTCTGAACGCCCTTCCAGAAGGCGACCCGCCCCTTGATCTCGGCCGCGGCCTGCTTCGGCTCGGGGTAGTACCAGGCGGCGTTGGCGTTCACCTGATCGCCCACCACCACGTCGTAGTAGTGGGCCTCCCCCTTCCAGCCGCAGACGCTGCGGTGCGTCGAGGGGCGCACATGGGCCGGGTCGAGGGAGTCGGCGGGGAAGTAGGCGTTGCCTTCGAGCTTGACGATGTCGTCGCTGCTGGCGATCACGACGCCGTTCCAGCGGGCTTCCATGGCAGGGGGGCGAAGGGTGTCCTCATCCTGCTGCCTAGGCTCACCCGACTGCCGGGATGCCCGCCATGGATCAGCCCGCAACCGAACTCACGGCACCCCGCTCGATCAAGACGGAGTGCGGCCGGGCCAAGTACGCCGAACTGGCGCAGCGCCAAGGCCCCCTGGCGCGGCTGCGGCTGGCCTGGTTCGTGGCGATCGCCAGCCTCAGGGACTGGCGGCTGCCCTGAGCGCAAAAGGAGCCCGCCAGCCTGCGGCAGTGCTGCCGGTGGGCGCAGAAACGTCTGCCGGGATTCACAGCATCAGTGAATGTGTGCCGGTGATCTGGTTGCTGATCTCGAGATCTCATCCACCGGGGGCCGACCGGTGAAACCCGGCACGACCACCGCGGCACCGTGGGGCCCCTACAGGAGAAGCCGAAACAATAGCTTGGTGATCCTGGACGTTAAGAGGGAACTTGAATTCAACGCAATGGCATCTTACGGAATAGATGGATACAACCGCACAACAGCCCGCCCGGACTACACACCCTTGTCGCCCAGACGACACTTAGCGGAAGCTTAACCAGAGCACAAATAG
>JBJTUJ010000234.1:0-9500 GCA_046080685.1 Cyanobium sp.
CCGCTCGAGGCCGAGGGGATCGCCACCAAGTGGTCGATCGAACTCGTGTTCAGCCCCATCCACGGCTGCGACCAGGCGGGTGAGCTGGCCGAACTGTTCGCCCGGCCCCTGCGCCGCCGCTCCCTGCTGTCCTTCGCCTGAGCCCCTCCGATGGAACTCACCCTCTGGACCTACGAAGGCCCGCCCCACGTGGGGGCGATGCGCATCGCCGCCTCCATGGAGGGGGTGCACTACGTGCTCCATGCCCCCCAGGGCGACACCTACGCCGATCTGCTGTTCACGATGATCGAGCGGCGCGACCGCCGGCCGCCCGTCACCTACACCACCTTCCAGGCCCGCGACCTGGGCGGTGACACCGCCGAACTGGTGAAGCGCTCGATCGCCCAGGCGGTGGAGCGCTTCCAGCCCGAGGCCCTGCTGGTGGGTGAGAGCTGCACCGCCGAGCTGATCCAGGACCAGCCCGGGGCCCTGGCCGCCGGCATGGATCTGGGCGGCATCCCGATGGTGAATCTGGAGCTGCCGGCCTACTCCAAGAAGGAGAACTGGGGAGCGGCCGAAACCTTCTACCAGCTGGTGCGGGGTCTGCTGAAGAACAGCGTGCCGCCGCCTGGCACGCCCAAACCCGCCACCGGCCGCTGGCGGGAGGAGGGCCGCCGGCCGCGGGTGAACCTGCTGGGCCCGAGCCTGCTCGGCTTCCGCTGCCGCGACGACGTGCGCGAGGTGACGCGGATGCTGGCCGAGCACGGCATCGATGTGGCGGTGGTGGCCCCGCTGGGGGCCCGGCCCGCCGATCTGCTGCGGATCCCCACGGCCGACGCCAACGTCTGCCTCTATCCCGAGGTGGCGGGCACCGTCTGCAGCTGGCTGGAGCGCAGCTTCGGCATGCCGGTGGTGCGCACGGTGCCGATCGGCATCGCCGCCACCGAGGGCTTCCTGGAGGAGGTGCACCGGGTGCTCGACCTGCCCCAGCCCCCCGGCGATGGGGCGGCGCGGGAGGGGGAGCGCCGTTCGAGGCTGCCCTGGTATTCCCGCTCGGTGGACTCCACCTACCTCACCGGCAAGCGGGTGTTCATCTTCGGCGATGCCACCCATGCGGTGGCCGCCGCCCGCATTGCTGCCCACGAGCTGGGGTTCGAGGTGGTGGGTCTGGGCAGCTACAGCCGCGAGCAAGCCCGCGAGGTGCGCGCGGCCGCGGCGGAGCTGGGCCTCGAGGCCCTGATCAGCGACGACTACCTGGTGGTGGAGCAGGCGATGGCCGAAGCGGCCCCCGAGCTCGTGCTCGGCACCCAGATGGAGCGCCACAGCGCCAAGCGCCTCGGCGTCCCCTGCGCCGTGATCAGCACGCCGCTGCATGTGCAGGACGTGCCGGCCCGCTATGCGCCCCAGATGGGCTGGGAGGGGGCCAATGTGATCTTCGACAGCTGGGTGCACCCGCTGATGATGGGCCTGGAGGAACACCTGATCGGCATGTTCCGCCACGACTTCGAGTTCGTGGACGGCCACCGCAGCCATCTCGGCGATGGGGCGCCCTCGGTGGCGCCGGCGGCTGATCCCGTCCACCAGGTCGCACCCGTGCAGCAGGGGTCTGCCGCCACGGCCACGCTGGTGGCCGAACCGGTGGTCGAATCCGCTCGCGAGCCGATGCAGGAGGTTGGCGCAGCAGCTGCTGGGGCTCCGCTCTGGACCCCCGATGGCGAGGCGGAGCTGGCCAAGATCCCTTTCTTCGTGCGTGGCAAGGTGCGGCGTAACACCGAAACCTTCGCCCGGGAGCAGGGCATCGCCAGCATCGACGCCGAGACCCTCTACGACGCCAAGGCCCACTTCAGTCGTTGAGGTGGGGCAGGTGCTTTCCCAACGTCGGCTCAGCTTTCGATCAGCCTCAGGGCGGCGTGGCCACCGGCCACTGCAGAGGAAGCCAGGCGACGATCGAAGCTCACCATCGTGCCGCCCTGGTGCACCGCCAGCGCCAGCAGATAGGTGTCGGTGACCTGGCCGGCCTCCAGCAGGCGTGACGGGTCAACACCGCGCACGGTGAGCAGGCTCAGGGCATCAGGCCAGAACTGATGGTTCGGATGGCGGATCAGCTCCGCCATCAGGGGCGCCACCACCGCTGGGGGACCCGGACTGTTGGGATAGCGGGGCTGGCCCAGGATCCGGAGCACCGCGTTCTGGGTGAGCGGGCAGGTGGCCCACCCCGCCGCATGGGAGGCCGCGAACCAGGCATGGGCCGGCTCGTGATGCACATGGCGCCGATCGAGCAGGGCGATCAGCACATTCACATCCAGCAGGGCCGCACTCATCGCAGCTCATCGCGCAGGCGGTTCACCCATTCGAGATCCACCGGCGCTCCCTCGGCCTTCCAGGGCAGCAGCGGCACACCGTTGCGATGGTCCTCCTCCGAGTTGGAGGAGGCGCCGGAACCGTTTTCGGCCGGTGCCACGAGGGCCTGACGCACCAGCGCACTGATCACTGCCCCCAGACTGGTGCGCTTCTGGCGGGCGAGCACACGGGCGGCTGCCAGCACGTCGTCATCGATCTGCAGGGTGGTACGCATCTGATGAGCAGGCATCACGCATCAGTCTACGGCGCAGGCCCGCGTCGATGAGATGGTTGCTGATACAGAACTGCCACAATCTTTGGCAAAGAAATCACTCGGGAAACCTGGCGGGTGTCCAGCTGTTCCTCGGAGAGCTATCGAGGCGTTACCTTATTCGCCGCCTTGGCCTGCGAACATGCCCCATGCACTCTGCTGAGACAGAACATCTAGGATCTCGGCGGAAAGCCTGCGCAATCCTGCCTACGGCCATGGGTTCTGGAGAGCAACCACTCTGGCGCGTGTTTCTTTCCCACACGTCGGAGTTCCGCCGCTTTCCCACCGGCCGCTCTTACGTGCAGGCGGTGGAGAGCGCCGCATCGGCGGCCGGCCATGTGATCGTGGACATGCAGGAGTTTCCCGCTATCGATCAGCCCCCGGCCCTGCTGTGCCTCGACAAGGTGAAGGGTTGCGATGTCTATATCGGCATCTACGGCACCCGCTACGGCTCGCCGGTGCGGGATCGGCCGGAGGTGCCCTACACCGAGCTGGAATTCGAAACCGCCTCCGATCCGGCCGGCCCTTGAGCGGCTGGTGTTCCTGCTGGATGAGGAGGCGGAAAACCCTGGGATCCCTGCGAAGTGGCTGAATG
The DNA here is from genome assembly GCA_046080685.1 of Cyanobium sp. Taxonomy (GTDB): domain Bacteria; phylum Cyanobacteriota; class Cyanobacteriia; order PCC-6307; family Cyanobiaceae; genus Cyanobium. The sequence goes on from JBJTUJ010000234.1 coordinate 3,186, forward strand.
ATCCAACCCACGGCAAGCGCCAGCAGGTCTTTCTGGGGAAGGTGAAGGATGCCGGTCTCACTCTGCAGACCTTCCGCACAATCCCGACGAGCTGGCCCGCCTGGTGGAGCGCAGCCTGGCGGAGCTCAAGCAGCGCGAACGGGCCCGGCAGGCGGAACTGATGCAGCGGCAGCGGCCGGCGGCCCCACAGGCACGGACGCGGGTTCCGTTCATGGCGCCGGATCTGCCGATCGGCTTCGTGCAGCGAGAGAAGGAATTCGATCAGCTGCGCTCTTTCTTGCTGGATCCGGAACGCAGTGACCCGGTGGCGATCACCACCGCGCTCACCGGCGCCGGCGGCTTCGGCAAGACCACCCTGGCCGCGGCCCTCTGCCATGACGACGCGATCCTTCAGACCTTCGACGACGGGATCCTGTGGGTCACCCTCGGCGAGACGCCCAACCTCGCCGACGCGTTGGCCAAGCTCTACGCCGGCCTCACGGGTGAGCGCCCCTTCTTCAAGGACGCGGAAGATGCCGCCACCACCCTGGCCGAAAAGCTGGAGCGGAAAACCTGCCTGATCGTGATCGACGACGTGTGGGATCCGGCCCATCTGCGCCCCTTCCTGCCTGGCGGCGAGGGCTGTGCCCGCCTGATCACCAGCCGCCTGGTGCAGGTGGTGGCTACCGATGTGCAGGCCAAGAGGCTGCTGGTGAATGAAATGAGCGGCACCGAGGCGCTGGCGCAGGCACAGGCTGATCTGATCGAGCGCTGGGGGGACCCTCAGCGGCTGCCCCAAGCCGCCGATCCGGCCTATGCCTGGCGCTGGATCGGTTACCACCTCAAGGAAGCGGGCCACCAGGAGCAGCTCGATGGCCTGCTGCAGGATCTTCCCTGGCTGCAAAGGAAGCTGAAGGAAACAGGCATCGCTGCCCTGGCCTTCCTAAGCGGTGCCTCGATCCTGGTGGCAGGGGATGCCAGTGGCAGGTTGCATTGGTTGCGGTTGCCTGGGCCATGAGCAGGAGCAGGTGCTCCCAAGAGCTCCATACCCTCGCGCAGGCGCCGGTCTATCACGCGGTTGAGATCGTGCGGGATGCACTGCAGTGTCAGACCCAGCCCCCTAGGCGAAGCCGTTGGTTTGCGCAGCTACAACGAGTTGATTGCCCTTGTCTCCTGAGTGGCATGGGGTGTTCTTCAATATCAAGGTCCATTCCTTCACCACCCCACGATCAAACCCAGCTCGGGAGCTATGGGTCTCGGATGGATGATCCCTTAGGGATCTTGAGGGTTTGTTGATCATTGGCAGTCTGATCTGGCTCGCATCGAAACGATCATCTCCCTCAACGTGAACTCAACCTCCTGCATGATCTCTTTTGTGCCCTCCCCGAAGCCAATTTTCGCGGCGTTGGCAGCCGAAACCCTGCACACCTTCCGCGCTCCTGGCGAGCTGGCCCGGGAGCTGCGGGCGGCGGCGAAGGACCTGGCCGTGGAGAAGGCGATGGCCGATGCCCAGGGCTTGGCTGATCGCTGGCGCTGGGAGTACAACAGCCATGAGCTCCGCTCGACTTCGTCTACAGGCCCCCTTCGGTCCCCCAGGGGCATACGCCCCTGGGGGCAGATCAAACAGCTGCAGCATGACAACCCACTCTCCTTGCGGCTGAACCAATGAAGGGGGTCACGTCACCATTTCAGCCGCTGAACCCAGACCGGGCCCGGCCCGGACATCCCCCATCGCCACCCAGACGATGATCATCCGAACCAAGCTCGTTGAACTCTCGACGCTGGACGCCGTGGCCTATCGGCAGAAGCTCAGGGAGGGGCCTGGGCTGGTGCTGCTCCGCTACGACTCCGCCCAGCCCGGACTTGCCAGCATCAGCCGCAGTACGGGAGAGCCCCTGCCAACGGCGAACACCGACCCCTCGCTCTACCCCCTCGAAGCCTTCCAGGAGGCCATGGAGCTCACGGGCGGCTTGCCTTTCTCCCGCCGGGGCAAGGTTCGTCTCCGGGGAGAATCGCCAACGGGTGAGACGCTTCTGGATGAGGCGCCCACGGTTGCCGAGAGTGCCGACGAGGACCTGGCGACGGTGGACAGTGCGGAGTACCAGGCGATCGTGGCTGCCTTTACGAACAAGAAAGGAGAGTTTTCCTATGAGCTCCTGAACAAGGACTTCATTCAGTTTGCAAAGTCAAGCAAAGTCGTTGCCGATCTTGTTGGCCAGCAGGCAAGCCTTGATCAGTTGCGCGATCACATCGTCAAAGTGAGGTTGGAAGCCCTCAGCGGTCAGCCGGATCTCTCCCTGGCGCGGATCGCCGGCATCGTGGCCATGCTGGATGCCTTCAGCCCGCGGTCGGTGTTCCGCGAGCTCGAGGATGAATTGCGCCGGACGCTCAGCCAGTCCAGAACGGCTTCCGGCTGAAGGGGGTTCAGGTCCAGGCGTCTGCCGATGGGACCCCTGGGCGAAAGGGATCTTCGCAACACCCCATCGCCAGGGGGCTCCGTCAACCCAGGGGTAAGGTTTTGAGTGTTTGTACTCAGGGCCATGTGCTGGTGCGTTGACGTTACGAACCCTGCATGTTTCGCTTTGCGTGCTCCACCCCCGAGGCTCAGGGTGGGCCACTGGAATGGAAGTGCTTTCGCGTCCGTTGCGGCACCGCCTTTCCCGCCCAGCCCGCACCCAGCCCGCATCCAGCACGCACCGACGACGGTTATCCGACGCCATGACGACAACGCTTTCCGCACCGCCCCGCTCGCACGAAGATGGCGAAGGCAGCCTGCAGGTGCATCAGGATCCATCCCTCCACATCGAGGAGGGTGCCCTGGTGATCGCCGTCTACGGCAAGGGCGGCATCGGCAAGAGCACCACCTCCTCCAATCTCTCGGCGGCCTTCTCCAAGCTCGGCAAGAGGGTGCTGCAGATCGGCTGTGATCCCAAGCACGACAGCACCTTCACCCTCACCAAGTCGATGGTGCCCACCGTGATCGACATCCTCGAGACGGTGGACTTCCACACCGAGGAACTGCGTCCCGAGGACTTCGTCTTCGAGGGCTTCAACGGCGTGATGTGCGTGGAATCCGGAGGGCCGCCCGCCGGCACCGGCTGCGGTGGCTATGTCACCGGCCAAACGGTGAAGCTGCTCAAGGAGCATCACTTGCTTGAGGACACCGATGTGGTGATCTTCGACGTGCTTGGCGACGTGGTGTGTGGGGGCTTTGCGGCTCCCCTGCAGCATGCCAATTACTGCCTGATCGTGACGGCGAACGATTTCGATTCGATCTTCGCCATGAACCGGATCATCGCCGCCATCCAGGCCAAGGCGAAGAACTACAAGGTGCGTCTGGGTGGGGTGGTGGCTAACCGCAGCAAGGACACCGACCAGATCGACAAGTTCAACGACCGGGTGGGCATGAAGACCATGGCCCACTTCCCCGATCTCGACGCCATTCGTCGCTCCCGGCTGAAGAAGTGCACCATCTTCGAGATGGAGGCCACCCCTGAAGTGGAAGCCGTTCAGAACGAGTATCTCAACCTCGCCCGCAACATGCTGGAGAACGTGGAGCCTCTTGAGGCGGAATCCCTCAAGGATCGTGAGATCTTCGATCTGCTCGGCTTCGACTGACCCGGCTCGCTCGGGATCAACCCAAGCCGGTCTGAGGCGACCTGTTTCGCTTCAGACCGGCTTGCCGCTGAAGGTGTCGCAGCTGTTCATGTCGCCGCTGCGCAGGCCTGTCAGGAACCAGCGCTGTCGCTGGGCGGCGCTGCCGTGGGTGAAGGTCTCGGGTCTCACCCGCCCGGTGCTCTGGCGCTGCAGGGTGTCGTCGCCGATCCTGGCCGCCGCATTCAGGGCTTCCTCGATGTCACCCTCCTCCAGGGTGCGGCGCTGTGTGGCGGTCTGGTGGGCCCAGACGCCGGCCAGGCAGTCGGCCTGGAGTTCGAGGCGCACCGAGAGCTGATTGGCCTGGGCTTCCGGCAGCCTGCGCTGCATTTTCTGCACCTGCTGGTCGATGCCCAGTTGGTGTTGCACGTGGTGGCCCACCTCATGGGCGATCACGTAGGCCTGGGCGAAGTCGCCCGGAGCTCCGAGCTGGCGGCGCAATTGGCGATAGAAATCGAGGTCGATGTAGACCTTCTCATCACTGGGGCAGTAGAACGGCCCCGTCGCCCCCTGGGCCATGCCGCAGGCGGACGCCACAACACGATCGAAGATCACCAGGCGGGGCGGCACATAGCGGCCGCCGTTGCGACGGAACTGGTCGCTCCAGGTGTCCTCGGTATCGGCCAGCACGACCGACACGAACTCGGCGAGCTCGTCCTGGGCTTTACCCGTGCTGCCCCCCCGGGGCTGCTGCACCACCACCGCATCCGGGCCCAGACCGCCACCACCGCTCAGCTGCTGCAGGATCAGCGTGGGGTCGCCCCCCAGCAGGGCGATCACCACGGCCAGGATGATCCCCAGCACACCCACGCCCCCGGCCACCGCCGGGGCGCCCATGCCGCGCCGGTCCTCCACGTTGTCACTGCGGCGTCCGTCGGACCAGCGCATCGTTGTCTCCTGGGGTGTGCGGGGGCGGGTGGCTTCAGACCTCGGCGACGGCCCGCTCCACCAGCCGCCGCGCCACCGCCTGCACCCCCGTGTGGTAGTAGGTGTCGGTGAACGCGTCGAGGAAGACGGCCAGCTGCTCGAAGCCCCCCTGCCAGGGGCCGATCGTCTGTTCGAGAGCGTGCACGGCTTTCTGACCGGTGAGCCCCAGATCCCCCACGAAGCCCCGGGCCCAGCCGCTCCAGGTGCCCACGCTGCTGCGGATGAAGTTCATGTGGGCGTCATCGCCATGGCCGGGGATCATCCCGGCCATCAGCGGGTACGCCGGCATCTCCTTGAGTTCGTGGGAGCCGGCGGCGCCGAGCAGCCCCTCAAGGCGGTCCAGGGCCTGATCGCCCAGCGGCAGCAGGGCGTCGAAGCAGATCAGGGCCGTCATCCGCACCCGCTCCTGCTGGCCGTAGTCGGCCAGGGAGGCGGCGAAGGCGCCGAAGCTGTCCCCCGGAAGCCCATTCACCTGGGTGAAGGCGAGCATCTCGGCGGCCACCTTCAGGCCCAGATCCACCGCCTGCAGGGTGTCGGTGGAGGGTGTGAGGGCGGAGAGTCGCTTGATCAGCGGCAGGCCGCTGGTGACGTTGGCCAGGAAGCGCAGGCCGCCGGTGGCGTGCTGGGAGCGGTTGACCGCGTCGTAAAGGCTGAGGGCGCGGCCATAGCCCTCATGACGGGCCTTGCTGAGTTCATCGGCGCGGTCGCGCACCTGAACCATCATCTCGGGATCCTCGCTGCCGAGAACGTCGGCGATCAGGTCCTTGGAACTGGTGGTGTTGTGGAAGCCGCCGGCAAGGGTGCCGATGCCGGTGAGAGCCAGCACGGTGAGGTTGCGCCGGGGCAGGTGGTCGAGACGGTTGAGGACGGTGGGGCTCATGCGGCGGGCTCCAGGACGGCGGTCTTCGGCAGGGGCACGGTCACCGGCGCCTGACGGCCGGGGGGCAGCGCCCGGACCGTGCGCTCCTCTTTGGCCTTGAGGGCAGGCTTGAGGGCGGCCAGTCCCTTGAGGTCGAACGCTCCGAGGAGTTCATGGCGGCGTTCCTTGTCCAGGCCGCTGCCCTGTCCGATCACCTTCACCTGGAAGCGATCGGCCACCAGCAGCCCGCTCACCTGCAGGCCCTGATCCACCAGGGGCCAGCCCTGGATCACGGCGGTGCTGCCGGTGTACTTGGAGCGGGCCGCCGGGGCTGTGGTGGTGTCGCTGATCGCCAGGAGCGCCAGCACTTCATCGCCACGCTTGAGCCGGGCCTGGCTGAAGCCGCGCTTCTCCTGAGTGAAGATCAGCTGTTCCCCCAACTCCGGTTTCGGGAACAGCCGGTTGAAGGCGGTGCCATTCACCACCTCCCGCTTGGCGATGCCGCCGACCGTGCCGCCGGGCAACCAGTCGCGGAAGGGGAGGAAGAGGAAGGCGCCGAGGAGAAGACCTGCCACCAGGAGCAGGCCCAGTCCCCAGCGCAGGGCGCGGGACATGGCCAGGAGAAACGTCTGCAGCAGTGCTAGCAGCCCTGCTCGGCCCTGTGTTGCTGTCGTCGCCATTTGCCAGAAGATTGTGCGCACCTTCCGCTCGGGGGCCAGGGTCAAGCCTCGTCAGGACAGGCCCACCAGCTTCATCGAGAGATCCCACACTTTCTGGGCGGTGACTGGGTTGCTGGCCTTGTCGGACAGCTCCTGGCTGAACTGGCGGCCGTCCTTTCGCTGGCGGTTGCCCCAGCTCCAGTGCACACCGGAAACGGCGAAGGCAGGATCGGCCAC
>JBJTUJ010000235.1:0-9705 GCA_046080685.1 Cyanobium sp.
GGCCTTGGCATGAAATCCCGCAAGCTCGTCGTCAAGCAGATCGGTGCCAGTGGCCAGCTCTCCCTTGGCAAGGAGTTCGCCGGCCGTACGGTGCTGATCGATCAAACGGAGCCAGGGGTCTGGGTGATCAAAACCGCCCAGGCCATTCCGGACTCAGAACTCTGGCTGCATCAGCCTGAAGCAGCCACAAGACTCGATCGGGCCATGGCATCCATGGCGGAACCGCCCGAGAATGCGGATCTCGACGCTCTTGAACAACTGCTCAGTCGTCGCTGAATCCGTCCACCCGTGATTCAGCTTGATCTCAACAACCCCGAATTTCAGGCGAATCTCTTTGCGTTGAGCAAGCAGGATGCCTTGGCCGTCCTCAAGACCTTACGCATTCTCCATGCCATGAGCTGGGAGCAGCTTCATCGGAGTAAGGGTTTGCGCTGGGAGCTGATCCAGAGCCGCCATGGCCCCCGCGGTGAGCGGCTCTACTCCCTGCGGGTGACCCGCAGCTTCCGAGCAGTGGCCTGGCGAGACGGCCCATGGCTGCGCTTGCTGACTCTGCACCCGGACCACGACTCGGCTTATAGCTGAACGCAGGTGAATGGGATCGAGGTCCTGCTCGCTCGCCTCCCAGCCCCAACGCTCCCGACCTAGCGTTGAACTGCAGATGCCTTGGCACCATGCCCTGGTGGCTCGACCTGATGCTGTTGGGGGCTGGTGTCGCCCTGTGGATCACCGGCAGTGACCAGGCCGACGATGTGTGGCGCGTGTTCCAGCGCTTCCTGGCCTTTGTGGCCGTGATGGTGGTGCTGCTGGGCGGCCGGCAGATACCGCTGGAAGTGGCAGCCCTGGCCCTGGCGCTCTGGCTGCCCAGCGCCCGCCGCTGCGAGAGCCGCGATCAGGGCTGAGCCCATGGCATCAGGCGCCGCCGGATGACGACTGGTGTTCCTCCAGCGCCGCGCACACCCGCTCGATCTCCCGGGCCTGAAGCAGTCGACGTCCACGCTCCAGCCGCCTGACGCCAGTCGCTTGATCAGCGCCGGCGGCAGGAAGGTCCATTCCGCCGACGAATTGCGGTGCAGATCGCAGATGGCGGCGCCGTGATCCAGGTGATCGCCCGCGAATGGCTCCCCGTCATCGCAGCACACCCTGTGCCCAGACCAGCAACGCCGAAGCCGCCTCCAGAGCAAGCTCGGCATCTTCCGGTCCGAACACCTCCGAGGGCAGTTCATCCCCCAGGGCATCGGGGTAGCGGGTGGGGGCGTAGAGCTTGTCCAACACCCGGGCTTGCCGCTGCCAGCGCTGGGCCGGCTCCTCACCGAGTTCCCGCAGCAGGGCTCCGAGCGAGTGGCTGCGGAGGTCTCGATCTTCGGCCGCCAGCAGAGCCTTGAGCGCCTTTTCTCCCGTCTGCTGCGCCAAAAAGCAGGCCTGGGCAGCCTGCGCCGCGCCCTGCAGAATGCGTGCCGCCCGCAGATCGTCGTTCGCCTGCCGTAGCCACAAGCCTGCCCGCTGACGTGCTCCCTCCTGGCTCATGGGAAGTGACACCCCTCAAGCAGCGGGATCGCCTCCGCCTTCACCGAGCGCCAGAAGGGGGAATCGCCATGTTTCGCCAGCAGGGCCTCGCCAGCCACCAGCGGCTGGATGGGCAGGCGGCAGTCTTTCAGAGCCTCCAGCACCGCGTCATAAGCATCAAGCAGGCGCTTATCGCTCAGACCCATCACCAGCAGATCCACATCCGAACGGCGACTGGCCGAACCCCTTGCCCAGCTGCCGAACAACCAGAGGCCCTCAGGCTTGTGCAGTTGCACCAGGTTCTCCAGTGCCGGTAGCAGCTCTGCACGCAGCGGCAGGGGCAGGTTGGGGGCTTGGAGGGCACCCCGGACGTGTTGCGGCTCAGCCGGCATCGGCATGCTCCTGGGTGACAGCTGGCTCCCCGTTCGGCTCCTCGCCGCGCAGGATGCGCAGCTCTCCGTCGGTCCGCAAGGCAATGTCGGCGCGCACCAGGGCAGTGGTGACCCGGCTGAGATCGGGGTCATCGAGATGGCTTTGCAAGCCGCTGGACATGGATGAACTCCCCCGGCCACCAGAACGGGGCCACTGCCCTCATTATTGATCCGTTGCACGCATGACCTCGGCATTGGCCGGGGCAAGGGGGTGGCCTTCAGCAGCGCAGTCTCACGCTCCGGGGCAGCTCCTCCAGGATCTCGCCCTGCTCCCCCAGCACCGGGTAGGGGCGCCCCTCGCGGCGGCACCAGTCGGCCACCTGGGGGTAGGCCCACTCCACCAGCAGCTGCTGGTGCTGATCCGCCGCCAGACCCTCGCCCCGCTCGGGCACCAGCCCGGCGGCCTCCCTTTGGCGCAGGGCCTCGAACAGCAGCGTGGCCGCCGCCACCGATACGTTCAGCGACTGCACCATCCCCCGCATCGGGATGAAGATCGCCTGGTCCACCGCCGCCGCCGCTTCCTCGCTCAGCCCCCACTTCTCGGCCCCGAGCAGGAAGGCGGTGGGGCCGGTGAAGTCGCAGCGGCGATAGTCCACGGCCTCCACCCCAAGATGGGTGCCGTAGATGCGGAAGCCCCGCTGCTGCAGCGCGCGGATCATCGCGGCGCCGTCGGCATGCCGCTGCAGCGCCACCCACTTCTGGCTGCCCAAAGCCGTGTCGTTGAAGGTGGGCAGGCGGTTCTTCAGGCTCACCGCATGGGCCTCCAACACCCCCACCGCATCGCAGCTGCGCAGGATCGCCGACAGGTTGTGCGGCTTCTCCACGTGCTCCAGCAGCACCGTGAGATCGCCCATGCGGCGATCCAGCACGGCCTTCAGGCGCTCGAAGCGGCGGGGCAGCAGGGGCATGGGCGCAATCGGCTCAAGCCGAGTCTGCCTGGGAACCGCCGGCGCTCGCCCCGCCCGAGACTGGGGCCGCGCTGGCGAGCAGGCCATGGCAGGGGAGGGCTTCGATCAACAGGTCTATGCCGTGGTGGCGCTCATCCCCCGCGGCCAGCTCGCCACCTACGGCCAGGTGGCCGAACTGATCGGCGCCTGGGGCTGCGCCCGCCAGGTGGGCTGGGCCCTGCGCCGACTGCCGCTGCCTTCCCCCATCCCCTGGCAGCGGGTGGTGAATGCCCGCGGCTGCATCGCCATGAGCCCCGGCCGCGAAGGGTCCGACTGGATGCAGCGCGAACTGCTGCTGGCCGAGGGCATTGCGGTGGCCCCCGACGGCCGCCTGCCCCTGGCACGCCACCGCTGGCGGCCGGATGCCCTACCTGGAATGGTGCTTGGGGAGAAGGAGCCCAGCTCCCGGGAGACTTCGTAAGGCGATCTGGCCTTACATTGGTGGTCGTCCCGGTGGCTCCCATGACCTCCCTCACCGTCACCAGCAAGGGTCAGGTCACCCTGCGCAAGCAGCTGCTCGCACACCTGGGTGTCAGGCCCGGCCAGCGGGTCAGCGTGGAGGTGCTTCCCGGGGGCCGCATCCAGATCCAGGCCGAACATCCTCAAGGTTCGATCGACGGCTTCGTTGGCCTCCTTGCTGGCAGGACAGACCGCTCGGCCTCCCTGCAGGAACTGGATGCTGCAGCTGCCGAAGCCTGGGCGGGCCAGCGGCCGCCTGGAACTTCACCAGCGTGAAGATCACCGCCGACACCAATCTGCTGGTGCGGGCAGTCGTTCAGGACGACGACGACCAGGCACGGCAGGCCGTCGATCTGCTCCGCCGGGCCGAACTGATTGCGATTCCGCTGCCGGTGCTCTGCGAGTTCGTCTGGGTGCTGCGTCGGGTCTACGGCTTCACCCATCACGACTGCATCGCTGCCATCGAAGCCCTGGTGGCTGTGCCGTCCGTGGTTCTTGATCGCCCGGGAGTGGAGGCCGGTGTGCGGATGCTGGCGGCTGGCGGCGACTTCGCGGATGGGGTGATCGCCCACGGCGGGCGGTGGCTGGGCGCTGAGCGGCTGGCCACCTTCGATCGCAAGGCAGCTGTCCTGCTGGAGGCCCAGGGGGAACCCACCCTGCTCCTGAACGGGGAAGGACACCCCCCGGAGATGGGGCAGGATCGTCTTTCCCGGGGCTGAGGGCCGCGATGTCCAGCTCCGATGCTCAGGGTCTGGCTCCCCGCGCCGCAGCCTGGTGGGTGCTGCAGGCCGTGGCCGCCGGCGCCTGGGCCGATGCCGCTCTCGAGCGGGAGCTGGCGCGCCATCCCCTCCCGCCCGCCGACCGGGCCCTGGCCACGGAACTGGCCTATGGAGCCGTCCGCCAGCGACGCGTGCTGGACGGTTGGATCGATGCCCTCGGCCGTGTCAGCGCCGAACGCCAGCCCCCGAAGCTGCGCTGGCTGCTGCACGTGGGGGTGTACCAGCTGCTGTTCAGCCAGCGGGTGCCGCCCGCGGCCGCCGTGAACACCACCGTGGAACTGGCCCGCCAGGGCGGTCTCGGACGGCTGGGGCCTGTGGTGAACGGCCTGCTGCGGGCGCTGCTGCGCCGCCGCCACGATCTGCCCGCCGGCGCCGAGCCCTGGCAGGGGCTGACGCTGCCCGCCGATCCGGTGCAGACCTTCGCCCTGCGCCATTCTCTCCCCGACTGGCTGGCCACCTGCCTGTTCTCCTGGCTGCCGCAGGAGCGGGCCGAGGCCTTCGCCCGGGCCGCCAACAGCCCTCCGGCCCTCGATCTGCGGGTGAACCGCGCTCGCGCCAGCCGGGAGGCGGTGCTGGAGGCCTTCACCGCGGCCGGCGTGGCGGCCGCTGCCCTGCCCCAGGGCCCTGAGGCCCTCACCCTGCTGGATCGCTCCGGCGATCTGCGCCAGCTGCCCGGCTTCAGCGAGGGCCTGTGGTGCGTGCAGGACCGCAGCGCCCAGGCGGTTGCTCCCCTGCTGGATCCCAGGCCCGGCGAGCGGATCCTGGATGCCTGCGCCGCCCCCGGGGGCAAGGCCACCCAGCTCGCCGAGCTGATGGGTGATCAAGGCGAGGTGTGGGCCGTCGATCGCTCTGCCGCACGGCTCCGGCGGGTGGAGGCCAATGCCGAACGGCTTGGCCTTCACGCCCTGCATGCCCTGGCGGCCGATGCGGTGAACCTGGCCGCCGAGCGGCCCGACTGGCAGGGGCGGTTCCAGGCCATCCTGCTGGATGCCCCCTGCTCTGGGCTCGGCACCCTGGCCCGCCATGCCGACGCCCGCTGGCGCATCGAACCCGAGGCGGTGAACCAGCTCGCTGGCCTGCAGACGCAGTTGCTGGAGGCGATGGTGCCCCTGCTGGCCCCCGGCGGGCGGCTCCTGTACGCCACCTGCACGGTGCATCCTCAGGAAAACCAGGAGCGGATCGCGGCCTTCCATGCCGCCCATCCCGCCTGGTCGTTGCAGCGGGAGCAGCAGTGCTGGCCCGGTGATCCCGAAGGCGGCGACGGGTTCTACGCCGCTCTGCTCCAGGCCCCTTAGGGACAGCGGCTCAGGGCGGTGGCGGCGGGGCGATCGGCGGCGGGGCGATCGGCGGCGGCGGGGGTGGCAGGTTCGGGGGTGGCAGCTGCGGCGCTGGGGCGGCAGGTTCGGGGGCTGGTGCCGGTGCGGCGGGGGCCGGGCTGGCCGCTTCGCGGCGGGGGGCGGGCTCTTCGGCCGGGATGGAGCGGGGTTCCGGCGCGGCGGGTTCACTGGGCTCCCAGGTGTTGACCCGCGGCAGGGAGGGGGCGGCGGTGCCCTGCGCATCCACACCCTGCTCGCGATCCAGCTCCTCCCAGCGCCGGCGTTCGGCGGCGTCCGGCTCAGGCGGTGCTTCCCAGCTCGATTCGCGGCCCACGGGGGCGGCGGTTCTGGCGTTGTCCTTTTTCTGCTTCTTGGGCGGCACGTAGGGGATGAACTTGCCCGTGAGTTCCGGTTTCGGCGGGAACGGTTGGGGCGGAATGTCCTTGACGATCTTGGACATGAACGAATACCAGGCCGAGGCGGCGGTGGCGCTGGTGCTGCCCGTCTTGTAGTTCTCGTCGTAGCCGAACCAGATGGCGGTGGTGAGCTGGGGGATCGAACCGATGAACCACAGGTCGCGGGCGCCCTCGGCGGTGCCTGTCTTGCCCGCCACCGCCCGGTCTCCCAAGCCGGCCGGCGCTCCGGTGCCGGCCCGCACCACGTGCTGCAGCACATACATCACTGCATCGGCCACATCGCTGCTCACCGCCCGTACCGGTTTCTTCGCATCCACCCGTCGGCTCCAGAGTAGTTCGCCATCGGGGCCGTAGATCTCCTCGAACGGCGTGGGCTCCACGAACACCCCCCGGTTGTTGATCGCCGCATAGGCGGCGGTCATCTCGATCACCGTCTTCTCGTTCGCCCCCAGCACCATCGACGGGTATTCGCCCAGTTCCCCGGTGATCCCGAGCTTGCGGGCGATGCCGACCACCCGCGGATAGCCCACCTTCTCGGCGGTGGCCACCGACGCCGCATTGAGCGAGCGGGTGATCGCCGTGAGCAGACTCACGCTGCCGCCATCGCCGGGGATGCAGAACTCCTTGTAGCCGTCCTGATAGCAGCGGCGGCGGTTGCTGATGCTGTCTTCGGGCCGAAGGCCGTAGGCGATCGCCGCCGTGTAGGCGAACAGCTTGAAGGTGGAACCGGGCGAGCGCACCGCCTGGGTGGCCCGGTTGAACTGGCTCTTCTCCCAGTTGTTGCCGCCCACCATCGCCCGCACCAGACCGGTGCCGGGCTCCATCGCCACCAGCGCCCCCTGCAGAGCGCCGCCGCCGGTATAGCCGTTGATCACCGTCTGGGCCTGCTGCTGCCACTTCTCCTTCAGGCCGGTGCGCACCGTCAGGCCCCCCACCTCGAGCTGCTCCTTGCTGAGCACCTTGGGCAACTCCTGCTCCATCCAGCTGATGTACCAGGGGGCGGGATTGGCGAAATACTTGGGTTCGGCCGGCTTCAGTCCCAGAGGTGCTGCATCGGCCCGGGCCAGCTGGGCGTCGTCGATGAAGCCGGCTTCGCGCATCCGCGTCAGCACGATGCGGCGCCGCTGCAGGGCCAGATCCGGGTTGATCAGCGGCGAATACACCGACGGTGCCGGTGGCAGGCCGGCGATCATCGCCGCCTCCGGCAGGGTGAGCTGGTCGGGGGTCTTGGAGAGGTACACCCAGGCCGCATCCGAGACGCCGTAGGCGCTCGATCCCAGATACACGAAGTTCAGGTATTGCTCGAGGATCTGCTCCTTGGTGAGCTGCCGCTCGATCTTGCCGGCCAGCGCCGCTTCCTTGATCTTGCGCCAGAGGGTGCGGTCCTGGCTGAGGAACACCGTGCGCGCCAGCTGCTGGGTGATGGTGCTCGCCCCCTCCTCCACCGAGCCCTGGCTGATGTTGCGGAGCAAGGCCCGCCCGATCCCCACCGTGTCGACGCCGTCATGCAGGTAGAAGCGGCGATCCTCCGCCGCCACGAACGCCTTCTGCAGCAGCAGCGGCATCTTGCCTGTGGGCAGCTTGTCGCGGGTGGCCGGGCCCTGCTTGTAGACCACCTGCCCATCGGCCGAGAGCACCGTGATGGTGCCGGGGCGGTTGTAGCTGCTGATGCGGCGCGTGTCGGGCAGCAGCGCATCGATGCCCCACACCACCGCTGCCTGCCCCAGGGCCAGTCCGCCCCCCAGGCCGGCGGCCAGCAGGGCCGGCAGGATCAGCCTGCGCGTGAACACTCCGGGGGAGCGTTGTTCACTGCGTTGGCGGGGCGGGGGCGGAGCATCCGCCGTCCGTGGCAGACGGGTGCCGGTCAAAGCGTGAGAGTTGCCGGGGCCAGCTGGGTGAGGCCACTGTGGCCGATCGCCAGCGCCGTGACCAGCATGCCCAGCACGAGGAAAGGCTGGGCGCTGGCCTGATATTTCACGTCGTAGGCCACGGGGTCCCGCAGCAGCCAGATGTCCTGGAAGGTGATCTGCGGCACGATCAGCAGCACCAGCAGCACGGCGGCGAAGTGCTGGCCGATGGCGATCAGCACGCCCACCATCGCCAGCTGGAACAGATCGATCATGCCGGCGCTGATCCAGCTGGCCTTCTCGATCCCGAACACCACCGGCAGCGAGCGCAGACCAAGGGCCCGGTCACCCTCCACGCTCTTGAAGTCGTTGACCACGGCGATGCCCAGGCCCGCCAGCGAATAGGCCAGGGTGAGCAGGGCGGTGGTCCAGGTGAGCTGGCCGAACAGGGCCTGGCCGGCCCACCAGGGCAGGGCGATGTAACTGGCGCCCAGGGCGTAGTTGCCCAGCCAGCCGTTCTGCTTGAGCTTGAGCGGCGGTGCCGAATAGATGTAGCTCACGAACGAGCCGCCCAGGGCCAGCAGCAGCAGCACCGGTGTGGTGTGACCGGCCCACACGTCGAGCCCCCAGGCCACCGCCAGACCGGCCAGCAGCAGCACCCAGATCTGCACCTTCACCTGTCCGAGTGGGATGGCGCCGGAGGGGATGGGCCGGTAGGGCTCGTTGATCGCGTCGATCTCGCGGTCGTAGTAGTCGTTGATCGTTTGCGTGAAGCCCGCCAGCAGCGGGCCGCTCATCAGCATGCAGGCGATCGAGGCCAGCACGTGGTCGGGGCGCCACTGGAAGTGGCCGGAGGCGGCGGCGCCGCACACCACACCCCAGATCAGCGGGATCCAGGTCACCGGCTTCATCAGCTGCAGCCGGATCTTCCAGATGCTGCTGGTTTCGCCGGCCCCCTTCATGCCCAGCAGCTGGCGGGCGGCTGCGCCGGCCGCCGGGGCAGCCGGGGAGGCCGCGGGATCGTCGCTGGGGGCCGGAAGGGGGCTGTCGCTCACGGGAAGGGTCCGCTCAGGCGGGAACGATCTCGTCGTCGAAGAACCAGGTGGTGGCACCACCGGCCAGCTCGACCACCACCCCGATGCCCTTGCCGTCGGTGAGACGGAAGTTCTTCACGGTGCCGGTGGCGTCGGCCTTGAGAGCGGCCACCAGGTCGGCGGGGATGCGATCGCGCACCCGGGTGACCCGCACCTTCGAGCCGATGGTGATGGCAGCCTGGGACATGGCGCGATCGAAACGGTGGCGCAACCTTACCAGTGAGCCCATGGTCGCCAAGCGCATCATTCCCTGTCTGGATGTGGCCGACGGCCGCGTGGTGAAGGGCGTCAACTTCGTGGGCCTGCGCGACGCCGGCGATCCGGTGGAACTGGCCTGCCGCTACAGCGCCACCGGCGCTGACGAGCTGGTGTTCCTCGACATCGCCGCCAGCCACCAGGGCCGCACCACCCTGGTGGACCTGGTGCGCCGCACCGCCGAGGCGGTGACGATCCCCTTCACCGTGGGCGGGGGCATCACCAGCGTGGAGGGCATCACCGAGCTGCTGCGGGCCGGCGCCGACAAGGTGAGCCTCAACTCCTCCGCCGTGCGCGATCCCGATCTGGTGGCCCGGGGTGCGGAGCGCTTCGGTTGCCAGTGCATCGTGGTGGCCATCGACGCCCGCCGCCGCACCGCCGATGAGGCCGAAGCCAGGGGTGCCGGCTGGGACGTGTACGTGAAGGGGGGCCGCGAGAACACCGGCCTTGACGCGGTGGACTGGGCGCGGCGCGTGGTGGGCCTCGGGGCCGGGGAGATCCTGCTCACCTCGATGGACGGCGATGGCACCCAGGCCGGCTACGACCTGGCCCTCACCCGGGCGGTGGCCGAGGCCGTGGAGGTGCCGGTGATCGCCTCCGGCGGTGCCGGCTGCATCGACCACATCGCCGAGGCCCTCACCGAGGGCCGGGCCTCGGC
>JBJTUJ010000236.1:0-18980 GCA_046080685.1 Cyanobium sp.
GGCGACAACAACCGCCCGCCTCTGCCCCCCTCGGCCGCGCTCGATCGGGCGCCGTTCTCGGCCGGCTGGCCTGGGAGGATTGCCCACAGCTGCGTGGCGCTGGAGAAGAGGGGCGGTGGACGGGCAGGACAGCGCACAGCCGCCCCGGCGAGATCAGTGAGTCCAAGCCGTGGGGAGCTTCCCTACTGATCCCCCCAGGACCGGCCTCTAGAGCGAGCGGATCGGCGGGCTGGATCGAACGAATCAGACAAACCAGGCCACGGTGCCCAGGATCAGCAGGGCGAGCAGGGCCCAGAACTGGAAGGCATGGTCGAGACGATCGAGCCTGGCCAGCAGGTCCGGGGAAGGCTCCGGAACCTCACCGCCGGCGGATTCGCGGGCGCCGGCCAGCTGATTGGCCCCCCAGAGGTAGAGCAGGAACGAGGCCAGGGTGATCAGATAGGCGATTGCGTAGATCTTGTCGAGATAGGTGAGGTAGGGAAGTTCGGGCAGCTGGTCTTTGTAGCCCTGCTGCAGAAACACCAGGGTGAGCAGCACGGTGGTGGGGATCGCCAGGCGCACTTCCCAGAGGTTGCTGGCCAGGCCCGGGCTCAGGATCACCACCGCCAGGGTCACGGCCAGGGGCTGGAACATGGTCCAGATCGAGGCCCAGATCGAGCGCCGATAGGACACAGAAAATACCAGCTGGCTGTAGTCGTTGGGAGGGACATCGGTGCGGGCGGTGTCGAGGCCGAAATCACTGGCGTAGCGATGGCGGCGTTCCTTGAAACTCCAGCCCTGGGTGACGAAGCCCGGCAGGTTGATGTTGCGCCCGATCTCGGAATCTTTGGCGTCTGGGATGAGGCGCAGGGAGTTAAAAAGCAGGCGATCGGTCTGGTCGTTGGGCTCGATCACGATCGGCAGATTCAGCCACTGGAAGGGATAGTGCCGCAGCGTGAGGTTCTCGATGTAGAGCTTGCTCGAATACTGGTAGATCTGATAAAAAGTGCCGTCATCGAGTTGCTTGGGCTTGGCCGAGGCCTTGAGCCTCACCCCGTCCCAGCGCTCCACCTGGTTCTCCAGATTCAGCAGTTCGTCTGGGTCTGAGTCCGTTTCCTCCAGCAGCTGCTGCAGTTCGGGTCCCCAGCGCATCCAGAGATAGCCCTCGCCGATGAAGGAGGGCTGGGCAAGATCGAGGGCATGGTTGTTGGTGGCGTAGATCCCCACCGTGAGCGTGTAGGGCACCGCGGAGAGCGGCCCGGCCGGCACCACCAGGTCCTCATGTGGGTGGGGACGGGGTTCGTTGAGGCCCACGATCAGCGTCAGCAGGCCGAGGATCAGCGCCAGCAGGGCCAGGGTGCGCCGCGTCGCCGCGCCGCCGCGGGAGCGGCCCGGGCGCGCAGGCGGTTGGAGAGGGGGGCGGCGCATCGGCCGAAGGCACACCGGTGCCCAGCTTCCCACCCGGTTTCCACTCTGGTCGCCACCGCTACGGTGACGCCAGGTGGTTCCTCCGATGCCCCTTCTGCCCCGCACCTCCCGCCTGCTGCCCGCCGCCCTGCTGCTGCTGGGCCTGGGGGCTCCGGCACTGACTCTGGTGGGCTGCCGGCCGAAGCAACCCGAGACTCCTGTGACGCCCGCTCCCAGGCGGGTTTCGGCCCTGGGGCGGATCGAGCCGGAGACCAAGATCCGCAAGGTGTCGGTGTCGAGCTCTCTCAGCGGCGACCGGGTGGAGGAGTTGCTGGTGGAGGAGAACCAGATCGTGAAGAAGGGTCAGCCCATGGCGGTGCTCAACAGCTACGGCACCCTCAAGGCGGCCCTCGATGAGGCCAACCGCGACGTGGAGGTGGCCCAGAACAAGCTTGTGCAGGTGAAGGCCGGCGCCAAGCAGGGGGAGATCCGGGCCCAGGAGTACAAGATCAAGGCCCTGGAGAGCCGTCTCGCGGCCGAGAAGCTCTCCCAGGATCAGAACGTGGCCAGCAAGCGCTCCCGCAGCCAGGAGGCGAAGACCGAGGCCCAGCGTTTCGAAGCGCTCTTCCGCAATGGTGGCGCCTCGGAACTGGAGCGCGACCGCTACCGCACGCGGGCCGAAACCAGCCTCTCCGAGCTCAACGAAGCGATCGAGACCCGCGAAGGCACCCTCAGCACCCTGCGGGCCCAGATCCTCAGCGAGGAGCAGACCCTGGCCAAGATCCGTGAGGTGCGGCCCGAGGATGTGGCCACCGCCGAGAGTCAGCTGCAGAAGGCGATCGCCGCCCGCGACCGCGCCAAGCAGGAGTTCAGCTACGCCACCGTCACCGCCCCGCAGGACGGGCAGATCCTCAAGATCATCGCCAGGCCCGGCGACAAGATCGGCGACGATGGTCTGCTGGAGATGGCCGACACCTCGAAGATGGTGGTGACGGCAGAGGTCTACCAGACCGATATGCAGGGCATCCACGCCGGCCAGGGCGCCACGATCACCGCCGACGGCTTCAAGGGCAGCCTGCGGGCCACGGTGTATCAGGTGAACCGCCAGGTGCAGCGCCAGTCGATCTTCGCCGGCGAACCCGGCGAGAACATGGATCAGCGGGTGTTCGAGGTGAAGCTGCGGCTCGATCCCGAGGATCTCAAACGAACGAACGTCAAGTCCGCCTCCAACCTGCAGGTGAACGTGGTGTTCGATCCCCCGGCTGCTGGCGAGACCAAACCATCGGGCGAGACCAAGGCCTGATGGCGGCCCCCTTCGCCAAGCTGCTCAAGCGCACGCCGGTGGCCTGGCTGCAGGTCACGAACAATCCGGTGAAGATGCTGATCGGTGTGGCCGGCGTCAGCTTCTCCAACCTGCTGATGTTCTTTCAGTTGGGTCTGCTCGACAGCCTCTACAACAGCCAGCGCAAACCGATCGAGCGCCTTGACGCCGATCTGGTGATGGTGAGCCGCAAGTACAGCAACATGGGCTCGCTGCAGGAGTTCCAGCGCAGCCGTCTGTACCAGACCCTGGGGGTGGAGGGGGTTGAGTACGTATCGCCCCTGCGGATCTCCAGGAGCACCTGGATCACGCCCAGTACGCGCCAGTCGTTCGACATCTATGTCTTCGGTGTCAACCTCGCCTACCCCTCCCTGAGCTTCCCGGAGGTGGAGGCCAATGCCTCGCGGCTGCGGCTGCTCGGCAATGCCATCTTCGATCGCAATTCCAAGAAGCAGTACGGCCAGGTGGCGGAGGGAGTGGAGCGCAATGGGATGTTCGAGCTGGAGATCAACAACAAACGGATCAAGGTGGTCGATCTGTTCACGATGGGGGCCACCTTCGCCGCCGAGGCGAACCTGATCGTGAGTGACAGCACCTTTCTGTACATGTTTCCCAAGGCCGATCCGAAGATGATCCAGGTGGGCCTGATCAAACTCCAGCCCGGGGCCTCGGCCGCGGCGGTGAAGGCGGCGATCGAGCCCCTGCTGGGCAACGACGTGCAGGTGCTCACGCGTCAGGGACTGTCGGAGCTGGAGCTGGAGTACTGGAAGCGCAACGCCTCGGTGGGCTTCATCTTCTCCCTCGGCGTGCTGGTGGGCTTCCTGGTGGGCAGCATCATCGTGTATCAGATTCTCTACGGCGATGTGATGAATTCCCTGCCCCAGTACGCCACCCTCAAGGCGATGGGCTATAAGGATGGCTATGTGATCGGCGTAGTGATCCAGCAGTCGGCGATTCTGGCGGTGATCGGCTTCATCCCGGGCGTGCTGATCTCCTGCGGCCTCTATGCCCTGCTGGCCAGTGTCACCAAGCTCACCGTGTTCATGACCCTCACCCGGGCCCTGCAGGTGCTGTTCCTCACCTTCGTGATGTGCGTGGGCTCCGGCACCCTGGCCACCCGCAAGCTGGTGCAGCTCGACCCCGCCGACGTGTTCTAAAGCCGATGACGGATACCCCCACCGACGCCCCGATCATCTCGCTGAAGCATGTGAATCACTGGTTCGGCAGCGGCGAGAACCGCAAGCACGCCCTCAAGGACATCACGCTCGACATCCATCCCGGGCAGATCATCATCTGCACCGGCCCCTCCGGCTCCGGTAAGACCACCCTGCTCACCATGCTCGGCGGCCTGCGCTCCTGTCAGGACGGCAGCCTCACCATCCTGGGGCAGGAGCTCAACGGAGCCAGCAAGGAACAGCTGGCCGAGCTGCGCCTGAACGTGGGCTTCATCTTCCAGGCCCACAATCTGATGATGTTTCTCAATGCCCGCAAGAACGTGCGGTTGTCGCTGGAACTGCACGACAAGTACTACGACCAGGATATGGATCGCCTCGCTGAGGAGATGCTTGGCCAGGTGGGATTGGCGGATCGCGTGGATTATTTCCCCGCCAGTCTCTCGGGAGGTCAGCGTCAGCGGGTGGCGATCGCCCGGGCCCTGGTGGCCAAGCCTAAGCTCCTGCTGGGCGATGAACCCACCGCCGCCCTCGACAAGGATTCAGGGCGCACGGTGGTGAACCTGATGAAGGAGATGGCCGAGAAGGAGAAGACCACGATCATCATGGTCACCCACGACAACAAGATCCTCGATGTGGCCGATCGCATCATCATCGTCGAGGACGGCATGCTGGCCACCCAGGAACAGGAGGAGGCGTTCGTGGCCCGGATGCGCGACTCCGGCCACTGATCCCTCTGCTTCGGCTGACGGCGACCCGCCCGCCCCAGGACTCGGCTGGGGTTTCCCCCTCCGTCCAGAGCGATGGGCAGGCCCGCCTGCCGCTGCTATCCAGCGGGAAACCGCGCGATGCCCGTGCCGAGGCGATGCCCCGCCCCCTTTCCATGGTTCCGGCCTCGCTGGCGCCGGCTGGCGGCCCAGACTGCGGTCCTGGCCCTGGTCCTGGCCCTCACCGCTGTGCCGGCACTTGCGGCCGGGCCGGCCCCATCCCCGCCGAAGCCGGCGTGGGTGACACTTGAGGGCCGCCGGGTGCTGGAGATCCGCTCCGCCGCAGGCGCCCAGACCCCGGAGGCCATGGCCCGGCGGACGAGCGCCGAGCTGCAGCGCATCGCCGATCGGGTCACCCTCGATCCCGAACGGCTGGCGGTGGAGGACGATCCCCCCTACGCGATGCTGGGGCTGCGGGAAGCGGACGGCAGCTTCACCCCCAAGCTGGCGGTGGATGACCGGGCGGCCCGGGCGTTCGGCATCACGCGCCGCGAACTGGCGGAGCGCTACCGCGACCAGCTGCGCGAGGCGCTCCTCACCTACCGCCGCACCCACAGCCTGGGGGCCTGGCTGCGGGGGACGGCCCTGGCCCTGCTGGTGCTGGCCGGCTTCCTCCTGTGGGTGCGCCTGCAGTCACTCGCCTACGGGCGGCTGCGGCGCTGGCTGGCCCGGCCGGAGGGGGCCCCCCTGCACGGCCTGCGGCTGGCCGGCAGCCAGGTGCTCGACGAAGGCCAGGTGCGGGCCAGCAGCGAATGGGCCCTGCGGCTGCTGCATGTCGGCCTGCTGCTGCTGGCCGGCTGGCTGATGATCCCGCTGCTGCTGAGCCTGTTCCCGCCCACTCAGCTGGTGGCGGAAGGTCTGCAGGGCCACCTCCTGC
Source organism: Cyanobium sp. (assembly GCA_046080685.1). Lineage (GTDB taxonomy): Bacteria > Cyanobacteriota > Cyanobacteriia > PCC-6307 > Cyanobiaceae > Cyanobium. The sequence goes on from JBJTUJ010000236.1 coordinate 5,524, forward strand.
GGGTGCTCGGCCGGCTGCTGGATGCGGCGGTGGCGGCGATCCCCAACCTGCTCACGATCGCCCTGATCCTGCTGCTCACGCGCCTGGCGATCCGGGCCAGCAACGCCTGGTTCGGGGCGATCGAGCGGGGGCGATTGTCGTTCCCGGGCTTCTACCAGGAGTGGGCCCGGCCCACGGCCCGCCTGGTGGGGGCGGGTCTGCTGGTGGGGGGGCTGGTGGTGGCCTACCCCTACGTGCCCGGATCCGGCAGCCGGGTGTTCCAGGGGGCGGGGCTGTTCGTGGGCGTGCTGGCCGCCCTCGGCTCCAGCGCCGTGGCTTCGAACGTGATCAGCGGGCTGATGCTCATCTACACCCGCGCCTTCAGGGAGGGGGACCGGGTGGAGATCAACGGGGTGGTGGGGGTGGTGCAGGACCGGGACCTGCTGGTGACCCGGGTCCAGACGCCGCGCAACGAGCTGGTGAGCATCCCCAACGCCACGGTGATCGCCTCCTCGATCGTGAACTTCAGCTTCGCCCGCCGGGAGATCCAGCGTCCGGTGGCCCTCGCCGCCGCGGTGACGATCGGCTACGACGTTCCCTGGCGCAAGGTGAAGCGGCTGCTTCTCGATGCCGCAGCTTCGGTGCCGGAGATCGACGACCGGGTGCCGCCGTACGTGCTGCAGACGTCGCTGAACGACTCCCACATCGGCTACGAACTCAACGCCTGCGTGCGGGAGGTGGACCGCTACCGCGAAACCCTCTCCGCCCTGCTGGCGGCCATCCAGGACCAGTTCGCCGCCGCCGACGTGGAGATCCTCTCGCCGATGTACCACGCAGTGCGCGACGGCAACCCGCGCACCATCCCACCGCTCGAGGGCTCCTCGGAGGGATCCGCCGAGGGGTCTGTCGGCTGAAGGATCAGCCCAGTGCGGCGTTCAGGCGGGCGGCCTGGCGCAGGGCGAGGGCGATCACGGTGAGGCCGAACCCCACGGCGGGGGCCGTGGGCAGCACCGAGGCATCGGCGATCCACAGGTTCTCGAGGCCGTGGCAGCGGCCCTCCCCGTCCACCACCGAACCGGCGGGATCGCTGCCCATGCGGCAGGTGCCGCAGGCGTAGCCCACCACGCTCTGGGGCGCCTCGCCGCGGGGAATGATCGGCGTGCGCTGCACCACCGTGGTGAGGGGATCGTCCTCGACGCGCTGCATGGTGTCGAGCCAGCGGTAGACGAGGCGGTCGTGGGCTTCGCGGTTGTTGGGCAGGTAGGCCACCGAGATCCGCTCCCCCTTCAGCTGCACCCGGTTGTCCGCTTCGGGCAGCACCGAACTCGTCGCCCACCAGGTGATCGAACGGTCGGCGAGCCATTCCAGGGCCCCATCGCTCAGCAGGCGGGAGACGAGCGAGAGCAGGGGCGGTGACTCGGCGAACAGGGGGTCCTGCAGCACGCCACCGCCGCTCTGGATGCAGCCGAGCGGGAAGCTCACGTTGCGATCGCCCCAGTAGTGGTCGGTGAAGCCGAGGCTGCGGCCGTAGCGGCCGGAATTGGGCTGGCTGGCCCGCTGCAGGATTGCCGTGAGCTGCAGTTTCATCAGGTTACGGCCCACCTGGTCGGAATCGTTCGCCAATCCGCGGGGATGGCGATCGGAAGCCGAGCGCAGCAGGATCGCGGGCGTGTGGATCGCCCCGGCGGCGAGCACCACCTGCTGGCCGCGGAACAGCCAGCGCTGGCCGCCCACGGTGGCCTCCACCCCCAGCACCCGCCGGCCGGAGGGGTCGGTGTGGAGGGCCTGCACCCGCGCATCGCCGCGGCGCTCGAAGCCGGAGGCCCCGTCGCCGCGCTCCACCCCGAACCGTTCGGCGTCACCGGTGGGGTCGTCCTCCGACGGCGACCAGCTCAGGGGCAGGGCATAGGGATGGAGGGCCTGCCGCTCGAAGCCCTCGCGCAGCTCCTGCAGGAACGGCTCGATCGGCCGGGGCGGATGGGGGTAGGCACTCGCGCGGGGTGGCTCGCTGGGGTCGAGGCCCGCCTCGCCGTGCACCCGGTAAAGGGCTTCGGCCCGGTCGTACCAGGGGGCCAGTTCGTCGTAGTCGAAGGGCCAGGCCGGAGCCCTCCCCTCCTGGAGCTCGAGGCCGCCGAACTCCCGCTCGCGCATGCGCTGCAGCACCCCGCCCCAGATCTTGGTGTTGCCTCCCCAGGCGTTCACCGTCTGGGGGGCGAAGGGATCGCCATCGGTGCCGAACCAGGGCTCCTCCGGGTGGTAGCGGCGGCGGCGGAAGAGGTTGATGTCCGCCACGTTCTGGTCGGCCAGGGGCAGCCCAACGCCGCGCTCCAGCAGCAGCACCGACCGCCCGGCCACGGCCAGTTCGCCGGCCAGGGTGCCGCCGCCGGCACCGCTGCCGATCACGACGACGTCGTAGATGCGTTCGTCGATGATCATCGCCATACGTAGATCAGCAAGAACAGCACCACCCAGATCACATCCACGAAGTGCCAGAACAGCGCCACCGACGTCACCCCCGCCTCACCGCCGTCGTAGTTGCCGGGGCGGAACGAACGCCACAGCATCAGCGCCATCAGCACGATGCCGGTGAGCACATGCAGGCCGTGGAAGCCGGTGAGCAGGTAGAAGCAGCCGCCGAACACGCCGCTGCCGAGGGCGAAGGGCAGATGCAGCCATTCGCTGGCCTGGCCGTAGAGGAACACCGCCCCCATCAGCATCGTCAGCCCCCACCAGCAGCGAAAGGCCACCAGCCGGCGATGGTGCAGGGCCCGCTCCGCCAGCACAATCACCAGGCTGCTGCTCACCAGCACCACCGAATACAGCAGCGGCCCGCGCAGCTCCAGCCCCTCCACCCCCGGCGGCAGCCACACCGGCGAGGAGAGCTTGAAGTTGATGTAGCCGGCGAAGAACGCCAGGAAGATCAGGCTCTCCGAGCAGAGGAAGAGCACGAAGCCGGTGAGGTTGTGGCCGCCGTGGCTGTGGTGGCCGCTGGCGGTGGCGTCCGTGGTGGCGTCCGCGGGTGGGGGGGCCGGCAGGGTGGTCATCGGCTCAGGCCTCCTGCAGGGAACGCTGCACGACGCTCTCCTGGTCTTCCACCAGATCCCGCCCCAGGCCATAGCCGTAGGGGCCGGAGATGACCACGGGAACGTGCTCGCCGAAGTTCTCCGCCGGTGGCGGCGAGGGCAGCAGCCATTCCAGACCGATCGCCTGCCAGGGGTTGGCCGGGGCCCTGGCCCCCCGCGCCCAGGAGCTCACGATGTTGATCAGGAAGGGGAGGGTGGCCACGCCCAGCAGAAAGGCCCCGAGGCTGGCGAGCACGTTGGCGCCGGCGAACTCCGGGTCGTAGGAGGCGACGCGGCGGGGCATGCCCATCAGACCGGCCCAGTGCATCGGCAGGAAGTTGAGCTGGCTGCCAAAGAAGGTGAGCACGAAGTGCAGCTGGCCCAGCCCCTCGTAGGTCATGCGGCCGGTGAACTTGGGGAACCAGTGGTAGATGGCGGCGAACACCCAGAAGGTGATGGTGGAGAAGATCACCGTGTGGAAGTGGCCCACCACGAAGTAGGTGTTGCCCACGTGGATGTCCACCGGCACGGTGGCCAGCATGACGCCGGTGATGCCGGCGAAGATGAAGTTGAACAGCCCGCCGAGGCAGAACAGCATCGGCGTGGTGAGCCGCAGCTTGCCCCGCCAGAGGGTGCCGAGCCAGGCGAACACCTTGATGCCGGTGGGCACGGCGATCAGCATCGTGGTGACCATGAACACGTTGCGCATCCACTGAGGGGTGCCGCTGTAGAACATGTGGTGCACCCACACGATCAGGCTGAGAAAGGTGATCGCGAATGAGGCGATCGCCACCACGTGATAGCCGAACAGGGGCTTGCGGGAGTATACGGGGAACACCTCGGAGAACACCCCGAAGACAGGGAGCACCATCACATACACCGCCGGGTGGGAATAGAACCAGAAGAAGTGCTGATAGAGCATCGGATCGCCGCCACCCTCGGGCTTGAAGAAGCTGGTGCCGAAGCTCAGGTCGAACAGCAGCATCACCGCCCCGGCGGTGAGCACCGGCAGGCCGCAGAGCTGGATCGACTGGGCGGCCAGGGCGGTCCAGCAGAAGATCGGCAGGCGGAACCAGCCCATGCCGGGGGCGCGCATGCGGATGATCGTGGTGCAGAAGTTCACCGCCCCCATGATCGAACTCACGCCCGAGAGTGCAACCGCCAGGATCCAGAGGAACTGACCGTTGATGAAATGGCCCAGGGGGTTCTGGGTGCTCACCGGCGGATAGGCCCACCAGCCCGATCCGGAGGGGCCACCCGGCACCAGGAAGCTCACCATCAGAATCACCCCGAACACCGGAAACAGCCAGAAAGCCGCCGCGTTCAGCCGCGGGAACGCCATGTCGGGGGCGCCGATCATCGGCGGGATCAGCAGATTGTTGAAGCCGTTGAGGATCGGGAACAGAAACAGGAACAGCATCACCGTTCCATGCATCGTGTACAGACCGTTGTACACGGTGGGATCCACCAGATCCGCCGGCGGCGTGAGCAGTTCGCCCCGCATGATCATCGCCAGCAGACCGCCCACCAGCAGGAAGAACAGCGACACGGCGATGTACTGGATGCCGATCACCTTGGCGTCGGTGTTGAAGGAGAAGAAGCGCCGCCAGTTGTCCGGAGCTCCGGGGACCGGATGGGGAGCCCGCAGCACGCGTGGATCGAAGGGAATGGTGGGGGACATCGGCGGGGCGGCTCAGGCGTCGTGGGGGGCGTTGGGATCGGCGTCGACGTGCACAAGCGGCGGCGGGGCGGGCGGCACGGTGGCCCAGCCCCGGTCGCCCCGCTCCTGCCGGAGCCGCCATAGCTCGGTGGCGGGATTGGCGGCCGGCACCAGGGGCCTGCGCAGGGCGTCGGTGAGCCAGGCGCGGTAGGCGTCCTCGCTCTCCACCACCACGTCGGTCTGGTTGGCGGCGAAGTAGCCGCCGCTGAACATCGAATCCCGCAGCCGGTAGCGGCCCTCCCGGGTGGGGGTGAGGGCGTAGGCGATCACGCTGCCAGGCACCAGGTCCTGCTTGAGCCGGAAGGCCGGCACGTAGAAGCCGTGCAGCACGTCCATCGAGATCAGCTCCAGGCGGGCGCGGCGATCCACCGGCAGATGCAGCTCGGTGCTGTGCACCCCCTCGGGGTAGATGAACTCCCACGACCACTGGCGGCCGATCACCTGGATCGGCCCCACCGGCTCGTCGCTGGCGGCCGATCCGGCCACCGCCAGGGCTTCGCTGCCGCTGCTGACGCGCACCTTGCCGCCGAGGGTGGCCAGCACCTGGTTGATCTGGATGGCATGCCAGGCGATCGCCAGCACCACCATCAGCGGCACCACGGTCCAGACGATCTCGAGCCGCAGGTTGCCCTCGATCGGCGCCCCGTTGTCCATGTCGTACTTGGGGGCGCGGTTGAACAGGATCGTCCAGGCCATCACCGCCACGCAGCCGAGGAAGATGAAGGTGCCGATGCCTGCCTCGAGGGCGAACAGGTCGTCGACGTAGGGCGCGGCGCTGGAGGCCTGAACCGGCAGCCACCCGTGAACCCGCCGGCTCATCCAGACGCTCGCCAGACCGTTGAGCGCCACGGCGATCGCCACCAGCGCGATCGCCGCGGGATCGGGGCGGAACGCACGGGAGGGGGCTTCGCTGGTCATGGCAGGGCCTCGCGCAGGTCGACACCGCTGGCCAGCAGCTGGTCGGCGGTGACATGCACGCCGAACTCGGCTCCCAGTTCGGCGCCGAGGGTGCCGTGCAGGCCGAACACGGCGAACAGCGCCAGCCCCACCAGCAGGTAGCTCCACTGCACCTGGCGCCCCATCTCGGCGCGCCAGCGGAAGCGCTGGAACCCCCGCCACACCGTCATCGCCACGATCACCAGCAGCAGCAGCACCCCGCCGACGGCGTGCCAGAGCATGGTGTCCATCGCCCCGAGCCCGAGGCCGCCGGTGACCCCGCTCAGGGGGTTGGCGAGCAGCATCTCGTAGACGCCCACGGCCACCGTGAGGAAGGTGATCGCGGTGCAGGCCAGCAGGTTGTACCAGCCCACGTCGTGGAAGCCGGCGCGGGTGACCGGCAGGGCCAGGAAGCGGAACACCCGTTTCTCCAGCGGATAGAGGGCGCCGGCGATGTCAAAGGCGATGGCGATCACGAACAGCCCGATCGTGAAGTGCACCAGGTTGGGATGGATCGGCTGCGCGTAGGGCAGGCCGTTGGCGGCGAGGGCGCTCACACCAGTCCCTCCCGCACCGCCTGCACCACCGGCACGGTGTGCAGGCCATAGATCCAGATCAGCTGGTTGCCCAGATTCACCTGCAGCGCCACCAGCAGGCACAGAACCCCGCCGGCTGCCAGGAAGGGAAGGGGAAGCACCGAGGGATCGCGGCTGCGGATCACGTAGCGCCAGCCGGTGAGCACTCCCAGCACGCCCGCCAGCGACCAGCCGAGGGTGCTGTGCAGGTTGAGCACATTGCTGGCGCCCCCGTAGGGCTGGGCCAGGCCGGCCTCCACCTGGCCGAAGATGATCGCCAGGAAGATGGCCGCCGTGGCCACCAGCAGGTTCCAGAAGCTCACCTCGAACAGGTTCGGCCGTTTGGCCAGCACCCCTATCAGATCGAAGGCCACGGCGATCAGCGCCATGGCGATCACGAAGTGCACCAGGATCGGATGGATCGTGTCCATCCACGGGAGGTTGTGCTCGTTGAGCGGCGGCAGGAGGTCGAGCATGGGGAGCGGACGGCCGGTGCCCTGAGGTTTCAGGTGAGCAGAAAGCCTGGGCAAAGGCCCGCGTTTGTGATGGATCGCCACAGCACCTGTCGGGGTTCGCCCACCGAGTGCGACCTAGCCTCCGTGCATCCGCTCCCTGCCCCGTGACCGCACCGGCCTCGCCCACCCTCCGCTGGATCGCCGCCGCCCTGCTGCTGGCCGGCGCGGTGCTGTCGCTGCTGCTGCCGTTCGTGTCGGCCACCCTGTTCACCATCGCCCTGGGCGGTGTGGCGATCGCCGCCGGCGTGGCCCAGCTGATCCGCCTCGGCGGCAGCGACGACACCAGCGGCAAGGTGCTGCGGGGGCTCTCCGGCGTGCTCTACCTGCTGGGCGGCCTGTCGCTGATCGTGTTCCCGGTGCAGAGCACCATCAGCCTCACCTTGTTCATCGGCGTCCTGCTGGCCTTCGAGGGCGTCACCGAACTGGCGGTGGCCGCCGCCCGGGCCATTCCCGCCCGCACCCTGGTGCTGCTCGATGGCATCGTCACGGCCGTGCTGGGGGGCCTGCTGATCGCCGGCTGGCCCGGGGATTCGGCCTGGGTGATCGGCACCCTGCTGGCGGCCGGCATGGTGATGTCGGCGATCAACCTGTTCACGGCCGGCGCGGAACCGCAGACCGCGGCCTGAGGCCAGCGGGCTCCGGCTGGGCGAGGCCGCTGGCCCGGCGCGGATCCGCCATGCCCAGGCTGCCCCGCCCCTCCCCCAGCCACTCCACGCTGTGGGCGGCACCCATGGCGCTGGCCGGCGCGATCCGATGGCCTCGCTGTTGCAGCAGTTCGGCGGTGTCGGGGGAGATGCCCTCCTCGAGCTCCAGCCGGTCGGGCCAGAGCTGGCTGTGGATCCGCGCCGCCGCCACCGCCCCCGCCAGGTTCATGCCGTGCACCAGGCGGTTGCGCAGCACCTGGGCCAGGATTGTGAGGATGCGGCTGCCCCCCGGGCTGCCGGTGGCCAGCCAGGGGGTGCCATCGGGCTGGAACACCAGGGTGGGACTCATCGAGCTCAGGGGCCTGCGGCCCGGGGCGATGGCGTTCGCTGCCCCCTGGATCAGGCCGAAGGCGTTGGCGGTGCCCGGCGCGGCGCTGAAGTCGTCCATGGTGTTGTTCAGCAGGAAGCCGGCGCCGGGCACGCTGATGCCGCTGCCGTAGGCCAGGTTGAGGCTGGTGGTGCTGGCCACCAGGCCCCCGTGGCGGTCGACCGCCGAGAGGTGGGTGGTGTTGGTGCCGCCGATGCGGCGCCCCGGGCCAGCCGCCAGTTCAGACGAAGGGCGATGGCGGAGCGGATCGATCGTGCCGCGCAGCTCCGCCAGCCTGACGGGATCAAGCAGTCGGCGCACCACCGTCTCCGGCTGCGGCAGATCGCCGAGCCGTTCGTTGCGGTCGCGGAACACCAGGGCCATGGCCTCGGCCAGCGGGTGCAGGTCGGCGGCGGAGCCGGCTCCTCCGGGCAGGGGCCCAAAGGGTTCCGCCAGTTTCAGCAGCTGCAGCAGGCTGAGGCCGCCGGCGGGAAGGGGGGGCGCGAGCACCGGATGGCCCCGGAAGCTGATCTGCAACGGCCGCACCAGCCGGGCGCGGTAGGCCGCGAGGTCGGCAGCGCTGATCCTGCCGCCGCGCGCCCGCATCAGGGCCGTGAGGGCGATGGCGGTGGGCCCGCCGTAAAACCCCTGGTGGCCGGAGCGGGCGATGCGGCGCAGGCTGGCCGCAAGCTCCGGTTGGCGCAGGATCTCGCCGGCCGCCAGGGGTCGGGGCGGACCGCCGGGCACGGCCCGCAGGAAGGTGCGCCGGGAGCCGGGATCGGCGGCCAGCAGCGGGGCCGCATCGGCGATCGACTCGGCCAGGACAGGGTTCACCGTCACCCCCTGCTCCGCCAGGGCGATGGCCGGGGCGATCACCCGCGCCAGCGGCAGGCGGCCGTAGCAGCGCTGGGCCAGCACCAGCCCGGCCACGCTGCCGGGCACGCCGGCACTCAGCGGGCTGCGGGTGGCCCGCTGGCGATCGACGGTGCCGTCGGGCCTGAGGAACTGATCCGCCGTGGCCGCCGCCGGAGCGCTCTCGCGGTAGTCGATCGCCACGGCATGGCCGCCGCCGATCGCCAGTTCCGGGCTCCCATCTGGGCTGGTGCCGGCCGGCAGGCAGCCGCGCCCGCGCGACGGCGACGGTCCAGGCAACCACAGCACCAGGAAGCCCCCTCCGCCGAGATTGCCGGCCGCAGGCAACGTCACCGCCTCGGCAAAGGACGCGGCCACCGCCGCATCGACCGCATTGCCGCCGGCCGCGAGCATGGCCGCACCCACCGCCGCCGCCCGGGGTTCCTGGCCGGCCACCATGCCGCCGGTGGAGCGGACAGGCCGGAAGCGCCCAGGGCGCTCCTGCAGCAGGGCGGAGAAGTCGGCCGCCCCGGCCGGCACGGCCGCCACTGGCGGGAGCACCAGCAGCGGCAACAGAAGCAGCGGCGCCGCCCTCATCGCGGCTGCTCTGGGGGGCCAAAGCCGCCGCCGCCGGGGGTGGCGATTAGCAACCGATCGCCCGGCTCAACCTCCAGGGCGGCGCAGCCCGGCAGTGGCAGTTCGCTGCCATCGGCCCGCACCAGCCGGTTCTCGCCGGTCTGTCCGCTGTCGCCACCGGCCAGGCCGAAGGGGGGCACCCGCCGCGAACCGGTGAGCAGCGACACCGACAGCGGCGCCTCGAAGCGCAGCCAGCGCTCCACGCCGTTGCCTCCCGTGTGGCGCCCCCGGCCACCGCTGCCGTGCCGCAGGGCGAAGCGCTCGAGCACCACCGGGAACCGGTCCTCCAGGATCTCCGGATCGGTGAGCCGGGAGTTGGTCATGTGGCTCTGCACCGCGTCGGCGCCCGCGAAGGAGGGGCCGGCCCCGGTGCCGCCGCAGATCGTTTCGTAGTACTGGCGGCGCTCGTCGCCGAAGCTGAGGTTGTTCATCGTTCCCTGGGCCGCGGCCATCACCCCCAGGGCGCCGAAGAGGGCATTGGCCACCGCCTGGGACGTTTCCACGTTGCCGGCCACCACCGCTGCCGGCGCTTCCGGCCGCAGCAGGCAGCCTTGCGGCACCACCAGATCGATCGGCTCGAAGCAGCCGGCGTTCAGGGGGATCGGCCGGCCCACCAGGCAGCGGAAGGCGTAGAGCACCACCGCCTTGGTGATCGCCAGGGGGGCATTGAGGTTGCCCGGCTGCTGGGGGGAGGTGCCGCTGAAATCCACCCGCGCCCGCCGGGCCGCCCGGTCGATGCGCACGCTCACCACGATCCGGCTGCCGTCATCGAGCTCCATGCTGTGGTCGCCGTCGTGGAGGCCATCGATCACCTCCCGCACCGCCTCAGCCGCATTGGCCTGCACCCGGGCCATCCAGGTGCGCACCTCGGCCTCCCCTTCCCGCGCGATCCAGCGCTGCAGCTCCTCCACCCCCAGCCGGTTGGCGGCCACCTGGGCCTGGAGATCGGCGAGCAGTTGGCTGGGGTTGCGCACCGGGTGGGGCCCGGCGGCCAGCCGCGCCCGCCATTCCGCCTCCGCGAATCGGCCGCCCACCAGTAGGGGAACGTTGGCGAGCCGCAGGCCCTCCTCCTTGATCGAGCGGCTGAAGGGGGGCATCGAGCCGGGGCTGATGCCCCCCACATCCGCGTGGTGGCCGCGGCAGGCCACATAGAAGGCCGGGGCTGAGCCCGCTTCGGAATCCGGCGAAAACACCGGTGTGATCACGGTGATGTCAGGCAGGTGGGTGCCGCCGCCGTAGGGGTCGTTGCTGGCGATCGCATCCCCCGGCGCCAGGGGCGGTCGTTCGCCGCGGCGGACCGCCGCCAGCAGGGAGACGACGCTCTCGCCCATCGAGCCGAGGTGCACGGGGATGTGGGGGGCATTGGCCACCAGGGCCCCCTGGCCATCGAACAGGGCGCAGGAGAAGTCGAGTCGTTCGCGGATGTTCACGGAACGGGCGCTCTGCTGCAGCCGCACGCCCATCTGCTCGGCGACGGCGGTGAAGCGATGGTGGAACAGCTCCAGCCGCATCGGATCCACCAGCCCTTCCCCGGTGGCGGCCTGCAGTGCTGCGACCGCCGGGGCCTGGATCGGATCGCCGACCGGACGGTGCTCCAGCAGCAGCTCGCCCCCCGCCAGCCGGCGGGCCTGCCAATGGGGCTCCAGCACCGTGGTGCCGGTGGCCTCCACGATCAGGGCCGGGCCCTGCAGCGGCGTGTCCTCGGGCAGCGCGAGGGGCACCTGGGGGGAATCGCCGCCGCCGGCTGGCGGATCCGGCGCCTCCACCTCCACCACGATCCGCTCCAGCACCAGCGGCTCGCCTTCCACCACGTAGCCGAAGCGGCGCCGGTGCAGGGCCTCGAAGGCGCTGCGCAGATCCGCCAGGGCCGCGGCCAGGTCGGAGGTCTCCGGTGCCGTCACCTCCAACCCCTGATCGCTGGCGGCATAGCGCAGTTCCAGCCGCTGCCGCACCCCCGGGGAGGTCGCGGCCGCCAGATCGCCCGCGCGGCGCAGATCGGCGCTGGCCTCCGCCACCAGCTCCCGCCGCAGCCGCCCACCCTCCGCGAGCGCCTCCAGGCTCAGCGTCCGGCGCACGGCCCGCTCCCGCAGCTGGCTCTGGCGGGCTCGGCCGATCCCCCAGGCCGAAAGCACCCCGGCCAGGGGATGGAGCAGCACCTGGGAGAGGCCGAGGGCTTCGGCCAGGGCGCAGGCGTGCTGGCCGCCGGCGCCCCCGAAGCACACCAGCACCGCCCCCCGGATGTCATGGCCCCGCTGGATCGAGATGCGGCGGATCGCCTCCGCCATCCGTTCGATCGCGATCGTCAGGGCCCCCCTCGCCACCGCCTCCGGGGTGGGCGGCACTTCGCCCGGGGCGGCGAGGCGCCCGGCGAGCTCCTCGAAGCGCTGCCGCACCGCCTCGCCATCGGCCGGCTGATCGCCGCCGGGGCCGAACACTGCCGGCAGGGCCTCCACCGGCAGGCGCCCCAGCAGCACGTTGGCGTCGGTGATGGTGGCCGGCCCGCCGCGGCGGTAGCAGGCGGGACCGGGATCGGCCCCGGCCGAGCGGGGTCCCACCTGCAGCCGTCCGCCCTCCACGTGCAGCACCGAACCGCCGCCGGCGGCCACGGTGTGGATCGGCAGCATCGCCGCCTGCAGGCGCAGGCCATCGATCTCGGTCTCGCTGCGGTGCTCGAAACCGTCTGCCCCGGCGCCGGGCTCAAGGTGGAACACGTCGGTGGAGGTGCCGCCCATGTCGAAGCCGAGCAGGGGGCGGTCGGCGAAGCCGGCGGCCCGGGCCGCCGCCGCGGCGCCCACCATGCCGCCGGCAGGTCCGGAGAGGATCGTGTCCTTGGCCTGCAGCAGGGAGGGGGCGCACAGGGCCCCGCTGGAGGTCATCACCCGCAGGCGGGTGCCCCCGCCCAGATCCGCGCGCAGCCGATCGAGATAGGCGGCGAGCACCGGGGCCAGGGCCGCCTCCACCACGGTGGTGGCCAGCCGGGGCACCAGCCGGGCCCGGCGGCTGACCCGATGCGACAGGTGCACGGGGCCGAAGCCGCGCTCCTCCAGCCAGGTCCCCAGCGCGATCTCCTCCTGCGGATGGCGGTAGGCGTGCATCAGGGCCACGGCGATGCTGCGGTAGCCGTCGTCGTGGTCCTGGCGGATCCGCTCCTCCAGGGCCTGATCGAGTTGCAGGGGCTCGAGCGTGCGGCCATCGGCGGCCCGCCGTCCCGTCACCTCCAGCACCCGCATCTCAAGGGGCCGGGGGCGCACGATCTCCAGGGCGAACAGATCGGGGCGGTGCTGATCGCCGATGCGGGGCAGATCGGCCAGGCCGCGGTTCACCAGCAGCAGCACCGGCGCCAGCCGCCGCTCGAGCAGGGCGTTGGTGGCCACGGTGGTGCCCAGCCGCACCTCCTCCACCAGCCCCGGGGGGAGGGGGGCTTGCGGCGCCAGCCCCAGCACCTGCCGCAGGGCGCGGATCGCCGGATCGCCCGGATGTTCCGGCTGCTCGGAGAGCACCTTGCGCACCACGGTGCGGCCGTCCGGGGCCCGGGCCACCAGATCGGTGAAGGTGCCGCCGCGGTCGATCCAGAAGCGCCAGCCATCGGGCATGGGAGCCGGCCCTCCCGCCTCAGCGGTAGTTCTCGAACTGCAGGGGCACCTCCAGGTCCTGCTCGCGCAGCAGCTGGATCGCCTGCTGCAGGTCGTCCTTGTTCTTGCCGGTGATGCGCAGGCTCTCGCCCTGGATCGCCACCGTCACCTTCCTGAGCGAGTCGCGCACCGTCTTGCTGAGTTTCTTGGCCAGCTCCTGGCTGAGGCCCTTGCGCAGCTTCACCTCCTGCTTCACCTTGTTGCCGCCCACCGGTTCGGGGGTCTGGAAATCGAAGATCTTCAGCGAGAGGTTGCGCTTGGTGGCCTTCTGGCGCAGCACGTCGGCCACCGCCTCCAGGGTCATGTCGCTGGCGGTGGTGATCGTGAGGGCGGCGTCCTCGAGGTCGATCGTGGTGCCGGAATCCTTGAGGTCGTAGCGCTGTCCCACCTCGCGGCGAACCTGGTCCACGGCGTTCACCAGCTCCTGGCGATCGAAATCGGAAACGACGTCGAAGGAAAAGGTGTCGGCCATGGGGCGGGGGCTCGCGGATGTGGCAAGGGGAGTGGATCCTATGGCGCGGGGCTGGGCTCAAGGTCGG
>JBJTUJ010000237.1:0-4774 GCA_046080685.1 Cyanobium sp.
GATCTACCGGATGGGGGCCGAAAAGGTGCACAACCCCAATGTCGTCAAGACCCTGGTGGCCAGCGACGGACGGGCCCTCTATTTCTCCCGCTCGGCCATTCCCCACGTGCGGGGCGTCGAACCGGAGCACTGGCACGCCCACGTGCCCTTCTGGGGTCATGTGGGCATTTACGGCTACCGGGCCGATGTACTGGCCCGCTGGCCCCATCTGCCCGCATCGCCCCTGGAGGACAGCGAGAAGCTGGAACAGCTGCGGCTGCTGGAGGCAGGGATCGGCATCGGCACCTTCCCTGTGGCGGAGGAATCCCTGTCGGTGGATACGGCGGAGCAACTGCAGGAGGCGCGTGCGATCGCGGCGGCGCGGGGGAAGGGGCTTTCGGCTGATCGATCGGCAGGTCTCTAGACCCTCAGGAAACGCAGGACGCGGTCGTAGGCGCATGGCCCCCACCAAGAGAGCAGGGCGATCAGAGGAACGCCGATCAGCAGCAGAAACGGCAACAGCAGGCCAGGAGAGGAGAAGCTCAGGCTGCGAGCAGCTTCCGTCCATGCCTGAAACAGGGGCCGATGCAGCCCGTTCGGGATCGTTCGCCCCTCCAGCCAGCGCATGGCGACCACCAGGATCAGCAGAGGCACGATCGTGGCCAACGGCAGGACACGCAGGCTGTCGAACTGGTGGAGCGGCACCGGCAGGCTGAGCGCGATGGCCACACCGAACAGCACCCCAAGTAGCGCGATCGAGCGGAACAACACCCTGCCCGGATCTCCCTCGCCGGGCAGCAACGCGCGGGAAAGCGGCAACCCCACAGCAAAGGCCGGAAAATGAAGCAACAGCCGGGGATCCAACCACCCGCCGCCGTCAACGACGAGCAGCACCAGCAGCAGGGCCAGGTCAGCGGCCACCAACAGCCCGGCCCGGCGCGCGCCACCGAGAGTTGGGGCCAACCTATGGCGCAGCCACAACAGAAGCGAAGCCAGTACGGAAAAATCCCCAGCGAGTTGACGTACCAGAGCGTGCGCAGGGCTCTCCATCAAACGCAGGAAGAAGCAGCAGGCTTAGGCCCACCTGACGCCATCGGATCAGGCCGGTGAGACCGAACAACACAAGGGCCAGGCCATAGGGGAAAGGATCCTGAGGGCACGGATCCGGTGATGGCTCCAGACCTCCTGGACGGTGCGGAGGGACCGCCGGCCCGCAAGCAGCCCGGCCATCAGCGTGAACAGACCCAGCACGACCACCGTCAGGCGGTGGGTGAGGGCATTCTTGTGGCCATGGATCCCGTCGACGTAGCCCAGCAGATGCCAGTAAGCGACGATGTAAAGGATGCTGGCAGCCCGCAGCAGGTCGATCCCGGATTTGCGCCGGACCTCAGTCATTGCGGTCCCGCCAGCCGGCTTTGCGCAGGTCCCGCCAGAGCGGTGTGGGCCTCAGCAGCCGTTCCGCCAGCTCCCGCACGGCGCCGTGGCCGCCGGTCCGGAGCAGCACCAGATCCGCCTGCCGCCGCAGCGGGATCGCCGCATCGGCCGTGGCCACCAGCAGACCCACCTGGGGTCGTACGGCCAGGTCGTTGAAGTCGTCGCCGACGAAGGCCGTCGCCTCCAGCGCCACGCCGAGCTGGGCCTGAAGAGTCGCCAGTGCCAGAAGTTTGTCTGTGGCGCCAACCAGGCAGTGGCGGATGCCGAGATGGCGGGCGCGCACCTCGGTGGCTCCCCCCCGCCCGCCGCTCAGCAGCGCCACCTCGATGCCGGCGCGCTGCAGCAGGCGAATCCCCATGCCATCCCGCACATCAAACCGTTTGATCAGCTCCCCTTGGGGCCCGTACCAGAGCCCGCCATCGGTAAGCACCCCATCCACATCCAGCACCAGCAGCCGCACCTCGGTGAGCCGCGCCCGCTGCCTCCACCACTGCCAGCGGCGGCGCAGCTGCCACGGACTCCCCGGTCGGTGAATCATCAGCCGACCACTCCTGACGCCGCCGTGGTCAGCCCCGCCTGCACAAGATCGTGCAGCCGCAGCAGGCCGAGCATCGTCTGCTCACCGGTCACCACCGGCAGCACGCTGATCGCCTTGCGCCGGTTGCGCTCCATCTGGGCCAGGGCCTCGATCGCCAGGGTGTCCTCCCCGATCGTGATCGGATCGGCGGTCATCAGATCGGCGGCGGTGAGCCGGCTCCAGGTTTCCGCCCCATGGGTCTGGAGGGCCCGCCGCAGGTCGCCGTCGGTGATCAGGCCGTGCAGCCGATCGGCCCCATCCTCCCGGGCCACCCAGCACGCCCCGACCCCATCGGCAGTGAGGTGGGCGATCACCTCGGGCAGCGGCGTGCCGGCCCGCAGCGGCACCAGCCGTGCCACCGGCACCATCAGATCGGCGGCGGTGAGGGTGAGCTGCTTGCCGAGGGAGCCCGCGGGGTGGTTGAGGGCGAAGTCCTGGGGGGAGATGCCGCGCCGCTCCATCCATACCGCCGCCAGGGCATCGCCGATGGCCATGGCCACCGCCGTGCTGGCGGTGGGGGCCAGGTTCAGGGGGCACACCTCCCGGTCCACCGAGCCGTCGAGCACCACGTCACAGCCGCGGGCCAGGCTGGATTCCACCCGCCCCACCAAGGCGATCCGGCCGGTGCCGCGGCGCTTCAGGTGCGGCAGGATCTCCAGCAGCTCCTGGGTCTCGCCGCTGTTGGAGAGCAGCAGGGTCACGTCGTCGGGAGCCACCACCCCGAGGTCGCCGTGCAGGGCATCAAGGGGGTTGAGGTAGATGGCCATCAGGCCGATCGAGGAGAAGGTGGCGGCGATCTTGCGCGCCACGATGCCGCTCTTGCCCACGCCGGTGATCACCAGCTTGGCCCGGCTGTCGGCGCAGCGATCGAGCAGCTGCAGGGCCGCTTCCACCTGGTGGGCATCCAGGCGCTGGGCACTGGCCGCGATCGCGGCGGCCTCCTCCTCCAGGCAGCGTGTGAGGGCGGACAAGGACGGGCTCCGGGATGATGCCGCCATTCTCACCACGCAGGGCCCTTGACCCGCCCGATCCCGCCACCGCTGGACGCGTTGCCGGGCCTGCCGCCGTCGCTGCCTCCCCTGCTGCGTGCCGCGGCCGGCGAGGACAGGCTCGCTCTGGTGGGTGGCGCCGTGCGGGACCTGCTGCTGCACCGGGTCCACAACGACCCCTGGCTCGGGGTGCCCGATCTCGACTTGGTGGTGGAACCGGCGGCTGGCGGGGGCGACGAGGCGACGGCTCCGGCCCAGCAGCTGGCTCGCCGGCTGTGCCGGGCGGTGGGCCCCGGCGGGGTTCTCTACGTCCAGGAGCATGGGGCCTACGGAACCGTGGAGCTGGAACTGCAGCTGCCGGAGGGGCCCCTTTTGCTGGATCTGGCCAGCGCCCGCCGCGAAACCTACCCCGAGCCTGGGGAGAACCCGGTGGTGCGCTTCGGCCGCCTCGACGACGACCTGGCGCGGCGTGACTTCACGATCAACGCCATGGCCCTGCAGCTCGGCGGCGATGGCGACGGCGACCTGGTGGATCCCCACGCCGGCCTGGCGGATCTGGCGGCACGCCGGTTGCGCTTCCTGCATGGGGCCAGCGTCCGCGACGATCCCACCCGGGTGGTGCGGGGCGCCCGCTACGCCGCCCGGCTGGGGTTCGAGCTGGCGCCCGACTCCCTGGCCCAGATCACCGGCACCCTGGAGGCCTGGCCCTGGGCCTGGCGGCCCGGCGATCCCCCGGCCCAGGCTCCGCCGGCCCTGGCCACCCGCCTGCGGATGGAACTGGAGCTGCTGCTGGAGCGGGAGGCCTGGCCCCGCGCCCTGGCTGCTCTACAGCGGTGGGGGGGCCTGGTGCTGCTGGATCCGGCCCTGCAGGCCGACCCTCAGTGGCGCCGGCGTCTGCAGCGGGCCGCCCGGCTGGAACTTCCCCTCCTGCCGGCGCTCCTGGCGGTCGCCGCCGAGCCGCTTGCCGTGGCCGAGCGCCTCCAGCTCCCCCACCGCCAGCACCGGCTGCTGGTGCGCTTCCTGGTCCTGCGCCAGCGGCTTGCCGCCCTGCCGCCAGAGGCCAGCGGCGGCCGCCATGGGCCCGGGAGCTGGACGGCGGCCCGCTGGTGTGACCTGCTCGAGGAACAGGGAGCCGCGCCGGAGGCGGTGGCCCTGGCCCTGGCGGCCGGGGTGGGTCCGCGCCGGCCCCTGCTGCGCTGGTGGCTGCGCTGGCGCCATCTGGAGGCCGGCATCAGCGCGGCGGAGCTGATGGCCGCCGAGGGACTGCGGCCCGGTCCGGAGCTGG
The DNA here is from genome assembly GCA_046080685.1 of Cyanobium sp. Lineage (GTDB taxonomy): Bacteria > Cyanobacteriota > Cyanobacteriia > PCC-6307 > Cyanobiaceae > Cyanobium. Next base: position 4,265 of record JBJTUJ010000237.1, read on the forward strand.
GACGGCGGCTCAGGGAACGGCGCCGGGAACGGCTGGAAGGCGAGAGATCCTGAGCACAGGAGCAGGCCGGTAGGCTGCCGAAACCCTACGGGTGCTGCCTTGACCGAGTCGCCAGCCAGGGTTCGCGGCTCTCAGGCATCGGATGTGGTCATGCCTCAGCAGCTGCGCTGGACCCTCTGGTGGCTGATCGTGGTGGGACTGCTGGTGCGCAGCCTCCGCCAGCCCACCATCGCCGGCACCTACGACGGGCGGCTCGACGAACTGCTCTATGCCGGCCAGCGGCTGCTGGAGGGGCAGTGGCTCTACGACGGTCTAGTGAACGGCAGCCAGCCCCTGGTTCAGCTGCTGTATGCCCCGTCGGCCTGGCTCGGAAGATGCTCGTATAGATGTCAACCCCCCTGGCAGACCGACTTGCCGATGCCGAGAGGGTGCAGCGGCCGGCTCTTCATCCGCCAAACAGCCCGCCCGCAACTGGGGAGCGGGCGGGCTGCTTGGCGGGAGCCTGGGCTT
>JBJTUJ010000238.1:0-6719 GCA_046080685.1 Cyanobium sp.
GAGCCCGGGGGCGACTACTCCTTCACCGTCCGGGCATCGTTCTGAGCCGGGTCGTTCCATCCCGCTTCAGGGGGTGACCCAGCCAGCGCTCCAGCAGCAGCTGGGCCACCACGTCGTCGATGTCGCGCGGTGGCAGGCGCAGCCCCCGGGGCAGGAGGCGGCGCCAGCCTCGCACCGGTTCCAGCTGCCAGAACCGTTCGCGGGCCGCCAGGGTGCTTCCCCCCTCCTCCACCAGCTGCACCGGCAGGCGCTTCTCCAGCCGCTCCCGCCAGGTGGCGGAGCCGGTCCCGTTCCCCAGCACCAGCGTCACCAGGCCTTCCCCCAGCCACCGCTCCAGGGTCACCCCAGCCTGCTCGGGCGGCAGCACCAGGGCCTCCAAGATTCGCCGGCGCCCGCGGTCGGTGAGCACCAGCCCGCATTTGCTGCGCCCCGGATCAAGACCCGCCAGCGGTCCCTCGTTCATGGCCGTTGCTGCCGCTCGCCGGCCCCCGGCCAGCGCAGTTCCACCACGATCGGATCGGGGGTGTCCGCGTCGCGCATCACCACGGCCTCAAGCTGGGCCGTCACCCCCGCCGCCCGTTCGCTCAGACGCCGGCCCAGGGCGTTGAACGCCGCGACGTCGAACTGGAGCCCATCCACCAGGGTGCCCTGGCGCTGGGCGCGGGCGAAGGCCGCCGCCAGCAGCAGATTCAGGCGGTTGCGCACCTCCTCCGGGCGGCGCTCGTCGCCTTCCAGAGCGGTGCGAGCCAGCACTTCGCCGCGGCGCACCACCGGTCGATTGGGCCGGACGTCCGGGAAGCCGAGCACCCGCTGCTCCCCACGCACCACGTTGCTGGCCGAGCGGATGCTCACCACCCAGGTGCCCGACTTGCGGATCATCTGCTCCAGCCGCTCGATGTCGTTGCGGGGCACCAGCAGGATCTGACGATCCGGCCGCTGTTCCGGCAGGAGCAGGCGAAAGGCGGCCAGGTTGGCCTGCTGCAGCAGGGCGTCGATCACCGAGCGGGCCTGGCCCGGTTCCTGCAGCCGCACCTTGGCCGAAGCCAGGGGCTGGCCGCTGGCGATCACCACGTCACCGCGGCGGAGCGCGATCACGTTCGTCTCCAGATCTTTCAGCTCTTTGGCGCCGGCGGCGATGCGCTCGCGCACCTTCTTCAGTTCGGCCTCGGTGCGCCGGATCTCGCTGTCCCGTGCCCGCACGTCCTTGCTCAGCCGCTCGCGTTCCCCCTCCAGCCGCCTGCGCTCCTGCTGGAGGGGCTGCAGTTCACGACGCAGGCCGGCCACCTGCTGCTCGGCTCCCGCCAGTCCGGCCTGGGCCTTGCGTTGTTCCGCCTGGGCCTGACGGCTGCTGGCCAGGGCCCGGTCGCGAATGACAAGGGCCTGGCTGCGACTGCGCAGGGCCTGGGTGCGGCCCTGCTGCGCCTGGGCCACCTCGCCCCGGCTGTGGATCAGTTCCTGGCGGTTGCGCTCCAGCGCCGCCCGGCTGTCCCGCAGCCGGGCCTGGATCTGATCGAGCTCGAAGAGGCCCACCCGCAGCCGCTCGCTCACCAGCAGCAGCAGCCCGAGGGACACCGCACTGATCAGGGCGCCGGTGAGGGCCGTGATCACCACGGCGGTGTCGCGGGGACGGAGGTTGAACAGGCTGAGCCGGGCCTTGCCCACCCTGCTTCCCAGCCGGTCGCCGAGGGTGGAGAGCACACCACCCAGGACGAGCAGCGCCAGGATCAGCAGCCAGCCCGACACGCTCGGCTCCAGGGGTGATCCAGTATCCCTTCGGGTTGGACGACCGGCCCGCCCGTGATCGCGGCGGAGTCAGCTGAACCGCTTGGCCAGGGCGATCGGATCGAACACCGTGATCTTCTTGCGGTCGATCTGCACGAGGCCATCGTTGCGGAGATCGCCCAGCAGGCGGGTAATGGTGACGCGGGTGGAGCCGATCGCCTCGGCGATCGCCTGGTGGGAGAGCCGGAGATCGATCGTGATGCCCTCGCTCCCTGGCACGCCGAAATCACGGCAGAGCACCAGCAGGAAGCTCACCAGCCGGGAGCTCATGTCGCGGTGGGTGAGGGTTTCGATCATCGTCTCCGTCTGCAGGATGCGGGAGGAGAGGCCTTGGAGCAGCAGCAGACCCACGCTGGCGTCGTGTTCGATGGCCCGGCGCACGGACGTGGCCGGTGCGGTGACCATCTCCACCCGGGTGAAGGCGATGGCGTGATAGAAGCGGTCGGAGCGCTGGCCTGTGAGCAGGGAGAGCACGCCGAAGAGGCTGTTCTCGCGCAGCAGGGCCACGGTGATCTCCTCGCCGGATTCGTAGACCCGCGAGAGACGGACCGCACCTCGGCGGAGGAGGTAGACCCTTTCGGCGGGATCCCCCGGGAAGAAGATCGTCTTGCCCCGCTCGATCGTTTCGACGCTGCTGCCGGCCAGGCCTCGGATCACCTCCAGCAGCGTGGGGGCGGCCGGCCCGGGGTTGCCCGCCGACGCCGCACCCGGAAGCCCACCCGATGGGGTGCTGGAGTAACGGCTGAATCCGCGAGTGGCGCCGACCATTCAGGCGGTGCGAGGTGGGGGGAAGCTAGGGATCGCCCACCTGCATCCTTGTAGCGGATCACACGGTTTGTCCGGACCGTGGTTCTGCAGCCTGCTCCGCCAGGGCCGCCTTCTGGGCCTCCCGCAGCCCGGCCAGTCCCGAGGCCGCAAGGTCGAGCATCGTCGTGAGCTGGGCACGGGAGAAGGGCGCTCCCTCGGCGGTGCCCTGGATTTCCAGGAGCTGGTCGGCCTCGTCGCCCACCACGTTGAGGTCCACCTCGGCGCGGCTGTCCTCCCCGTAATCCAGATCGAGCAGGGCCCGGCCCTCCACCAGGCCCACCGACACCGCACTCACCTGGCGGCGCAGGGGAGAACTGGTCAGCACCCCCTGCTCCTGCAGCCGTTCGAGCGCCGCCGCCAGGGCCACCCATGCGCCGGTGATGGCGGCTGTGCGTGTGCCGGCGTCGGCCTGGAGCACGTCACAGTCGATCAGCAGGGTGCGCTCCCCCAGGGCCTCCAGGTCGAGGGCGGCCCGCAGGCTGCGGCCGATCAGGCGCTGGATCTCCTGGGTGCGGCCCGAGAGCTTCATCAGCTCCCGCGGCTGACGCTCGGGCGTGGAGGCGGGCAGCAGGCGGTATTCGGCGCTGAGCCAGCCCCGGCCACCGCCCCGCCGCCAGCGGGGCACCTCCTCCTGGAGGCAGACGCTGCACAGCACCCGGGTCCGTCCGGCCTCCACCGTGAGCGAGGCGAGGGCGAAGCCCATCGAATCCCAGAGGAAGCGCGCCGGCCGCAGGGCGTCGTCGCCGCGGCCGTCGGCGCGCCGGGGAGGAGGGGGACTGGCTGTCACGGGAGCGCGGGGGACGGGGGCCGGAAGCGTAGGCCGCTGGTACGTCTGTTTGCCACCAGGGATGGTGTGCAGCCCGATGCGATGCCGCTACATTCGGGACATACGCCCCGGACGGCTCTGCCGCTGGGCCCACCGCCCCGGTGCCGGGACCGTTCCGGACCTCCATGGCGGTGGTGTCGCGTGTCCGCTACGCCGTCAGGGGTGCATGACCATCAGCCTCGTCCATCCCCATTCCGCCGGACGTTCCCCGCTGGAACCCCTGCGGATGGTGCCACCCCTGCGGTTGGTGCCCGAGCCCGAGGGCCTGCTGCAGATCCACACCGCCCCCTACCGGGGCAGCTTCGCCGCGGTCTTCAGCCAGGCCCTTCGCAGCGCCGGCCTGGGCAGCAGGGTGCTGGTGAGCCAGTTCCTCAAGGGTGGCGTGGCCCAGGGACTGGCGGGCAGCCTGTGGCTGTGCGGCCGGCTGCAGTGGCTCCGGCCCGCCCTGCCCCTGTGCCTGGATCGCCCCGCCGATGCCGAGCCTCCGGCGGCCGAGGAGGCCGATCCCCTGGCGGCGGTGGGGGAGGTGTGGGCCTTCAGCCGGGAGCAACTTCTGGCCGGCGACGTGGATCTGATGGTGCTCGATGAGCTGGGGCTGGCGGTGGAACTGGGCTATGTGGCGGTCGAGGAGGTCACCGAGGCGCTGCGGCGGCGGCCGGCCCACCTCGATGTGATCCTCACGGGCCCGGCCGTGCCGGAGGTGCTGATGGCGATGGCCGATCAGGTGACCGAACTGCGCCGCGGCGCCTGATTGCCGGTCTGGATAGCCTTCTGGACCGCGGCCTTCCCCTGATCGATGCTGAAGAACGACCGCTGGATCCACGAGCAGGCCGCCGCCGGCATGATCGAGCCCTTCCAGGGCACCCTGGTGCGCCACCTGGATCCGGAGGCCCGCACCGGGGCGGTGCTCAGCTTCGGCTGCTCCTCCTACGGTTACGACCTGCGCCTTTCGGCCAAGGAGTTCCTGATCTTCCGCCACGTGCCTGGCACGGTGATGAACCCCAAGCGGTTCAATCCCGCCAACCTTGAGCCGGCGCCGCTGCACCGCGATGAGGATGGCGAGTTCTTCATCCTGCCGGCCCACTCCTACGGCCTGGGTGTGGCGCTGGAGAAGCTGCGGGTGCCCGCCAACATCACCGTGATCTGCCTCGGCAAGAGCACCTACGCCCGCCTGGGGATCATCGTCAACACCACGCCAGCCGAGGCCAGCTGGGAGGGCCATCTCACCCTGGAGTTCAGCAATTCCTCCGGAGCCGATTGCCGCATCTACGCCGGCGAAGGCATCTGTCAGCTGCTGTTCTTTGAAGGCGATCCCTGCGCGACCACCTATCAGGACCGGGCCGGCAAGTACCAGCACCAGCCTGAACGGGTGACGCTCGCGAGGATCTGAGGGCCTGGGCTCTCAGGGGGCCAGCCGGGCCTTGTGCAGTCGGCTCTTCTCATACCAGCCGGCGATCTCCGGTGCCCAGGCCTGGAGATGGGGCCACATCAGATCGCAGAGGGCGCGGATCTCCTCCTGGGCATCGAGCTTGGCGCGCAGGTCGAGGAAATGTAGGAAGGCGCGCAGGCTGAAGCTCACCACGAAGTGCTGTCGGTAGTCGAAGGGAAGAATGCCGCGGGCATGTTCTTCGGCGAAGCCTGCATCCAGCAGGTCGCGGTAGCGCTCGGCGGCCCGGCGGCAGAGATCCAGGTCGATGGCCCGCTGCTCGGCGTCGTAGCTGTACTTCTTGCCCTGGCGGTCGCTGTAGTTGCCCACCGGGCGCAGGTAGAACACCTCCTCCAGCTCCAGTTCGCCGTTCGCCGCCTTGCGGATGCGATCGCCGGTGTAGCGCATGGAGTTGTGCACCACGAGGCCGTTTGCCACGAAATTGTGCCACGGATCGGCCACCACAAGGTCGTAAGTCATCTGAGAGCCCAGAAACTCCACTTGAACCACGGTGAGCGGATGGGCCATCAGCCTCCGAGCCTGGGGGCGGGGCTTCTCCCGCCAGGAAGGCATTGGCTTCAGCAGCCGGAACGCCGCGGCAAATTTGGCCTCCTGGTGGTGTTTGTGAATGAAGGCGTGACAGGGTTGACAAAGTGTGACGAGATTTTCGATCTTGTAGCCCTGGCTTGGATCCGCATAGACGGGGACCAAGTGGTGGGCATGCAGTTGTTGCAAGCTTCCTCGCAATCCACAGCGCTGACAGGTGTGATCGAAGTGTCGATGAACCTGGGGAGCAATCTGCCGTGTCCAGGCACCGATCAACACTCGCTGAGACGATGTACCTCCTTTCCAGAAGTGTGACGCTGGGCCTCTACGGGTGATCCGCCGACCATGAGCACGCCGGACTTCGCGCGACGCTTCCGACAACTGCAGGCGGTAACCACTTCGCTCTTTGTTCCAAGGCCGCATGCCCTTCTTGTAGCCGGATGGGCGTCGATTGAGGGTCAGTCCGAAGTGATAGACCCACTTCTTGATGGCTTCGATGGAGCAGCCAGCAAGTTCAGCCATCTCGTCGGCACTGAGCCCGTCCTCCAGTCGTTGCTCCAGCCATTGTCGCTGACGATAGAGAGCTGAAGGATTGTGGTTCCAGGGGGTGTTTCCCGGCTGAAAGCGACTGTTGCTCTTCGCCAAGCGAATCTGATGTCGATGGGCCCAGTCCCGGATCGTGGTGATCGAACAGCCAGCCCGTTCAGCCATCTCGCCTGGGGTTGCCCCTGCTTCGACCTGTTGCTGCAGCCAGTCCCTGTCCCGGTAGGTCCCGTTGCCCACCGCCACGTTCCCGTTCGCCAGCACTTGCGCCGTGCGTCGGAAGCTGCGCACGGTGCCATCCCTGCGCACATTGAGGGACAGGGCGTCTCCCATGGTCTGCCAGCCATCCGGCGTGAGCAAGCGATGGTTGGCGGTGCAATCGAGAGTGCGGCCGTCCTCCATGGTCAGGCGATAGACCGGTTGCAGCCCACTGCAGATCACATCTGTGAGATGGCTCGATTCAAAGACGTTCGTGTCTTCGTTCAGCACTCGCAACCGCATCTTCTGCAGCCGCTTGCGGCAATCGCGTCGGTATGTTCCGGGTGCTTCCCCGTAACGGCCACGGATCTGCCGGTGTCGGATCGCTCGTTCTCCGTTCGTCCAGAGATCGTGCAGTTCGGCGATCTTGATCTTTCGTAGGCTTCCTCCGGCATGTAGGAAGGTGATCTCGGTGTCACCGGCGAGACATTGCACATCGAAGCTCACCCCCACCCGATGGGTGCGGGCCTGCTGCATCACCGAATGGGGGAACCAGCCCACGTTGAGCACGATCTGGGCGTGCTCGAGCGG
>JBJTUJ010000239.1:0-2575 GCA_046080685.1 Cyanobium sp.
GTCGGGATCGGCCGCCCGGGCAGCGGCGGCCTGGGCCTCGGTGAGGGCTTCGGCCAGATCCAGAACCTCGGCGGCGGCGAGGGGTTGTCCCTGGCCCACCGCCACCAGGCGCTGATGCAGATCGGCGGGGTAGGGCGTGGCCACACTGGCCAGGATCCGCCAGTGAGGGCGCCCTGGCCGGCCCGTGAACTCGGCCACAACGGCGTCGACCCCGTCGGCGCTGGTGCCGCTCATCAGGCCGAGCACGCGCATCGGCTCAGCGGGAGGGGAGGGATTCGAGCGCCGCGCTGCTTCCCATCACCACCAGCAGCTCGTCGACATTGAGCACGTGGGAGGCCGGTGGGTTGACCGTGAGCCGGTTCTCGGGACCGGCCGCCAGCACGCTGACGTTGAAGTTCTTGCGCAGATTGAGGTCGCGCAGGGAATGGCCGACGAATTCGGCGGGCACCTTGATCTCCTCGATGCTGTTGCTGTCGTCGAGGCGCAGCCTCTCCAGCAGGTTGGGACGCATCAGCTCCTGCCCCAGACGCGCCCCCTGCATCTTCGAGGGGAACACGACACGGTCGGCGCCCACGCGGCGCAGCATCTTTTCATGGAGATCGCTGGTGGCCCGCGAGATCACCTGAGTCACCCGGCTGTTCGCGCTGTCCTTGACGATCAGGGTGGCGGTGATGCTGGCCTCGATCGGTTCGCTGATCGCCACCACCACGGTGCCGACATCGAGCACGCCGGCGGCCCGGAGGGCCTCCTCGTCGGTGCAATCGACGATCCGGGCTTCGATCGCGCCGTCGATCTGGCGCAGTTCATCGATCGCACGCTGGCTCATGTCGATCGCCAGCACCTCCGCGCCGGCCCGCAGCAGTTCGCGGCAGACGGAGCTGCCGAAGCGGCCGACACCGATCACCGCGAAGCTGTTGGCGACCGTGCCGGAGTCGCCCTGCCACTGCCACCAGGTCGTTCGGGCCATGGTCATCGGAAATCGGGGAACTTGGGTGGCAAAAGGAGGCTCACAGGTAGACCTCCTCACGGGGGAAACCGACCCGATTCTGGGGACGGTTGCCATAGAGCGCCGCCAGCAGCAGCAGGATGCCGAGGCGCCCCAAGAACATGCCGATCACAAGAACCAACTGGCCCCAGCGGTTGAGGTTGGCGGTGAGGCCCACATCGAGCCCCACGGTGCAGAAGGCCGACATGGAGGTGAAGAGCTTCTCGAGGAAGCTGTAGGTTCCGCTCACCGGCTCCCCGCCGGCGGTGGGGCCCAGGCCCAGCATCAGGGTCATCAGCAGAACGAACAGGCCCGAGGCCAGGGTGACACCCACCGCCTTGAGCACCAGTTCTCCGGAGACCTGGCGCCGACGGATGATCACCTCCTTGCGCCCCTCCAGGGTGGAGCGGGTGGCGCCCATCAGCACGGCGAAGGTGGTGGTCTTGATGCCCCCGCCCGTTCCCCCCGGACTTGCGCCGATGAACATCAGCACGATCATCATCAACAGCCCCGCGTCGGAGATGGTTTCGAGCGAGAGGGGAACCGTATTGAAGCCGGCGGTGCGGGTGGTGATCGACTGAAAGATCGTGACCTGAAGCTTCTCCCAGAGGGACAGGGTGGACATCACCCCGTCGGGGGCGAAGTTCTCGGTGAAGAGCAGGCCCAGGGCTCCCACGGCGATCAGCAGGGCGGTGCTGCGGACCACCAACCGGGTATGCAGGCTCAGCCGCCTGAGACGCTGCAACTGGAAGCGCTTGGTCCAGAGGTCGTTGGTGACCCGCCAGCCGATGCCCCCGATCACGATCAGGGCGCCGATCACACCGTTGACCACAGGGTTGCCCTTGTAGGCCACCAGGTTGTCGCTCCAGAGGCCGAAACCGGCGTTGTTGTAGGCGCTGATGCAGTGGAAAGCTGCGGCCCACAGGCGCTGGCCGTGGTTCTCGATGTCGGTGAACCCGAAGCTGTAGAGGATCACGGTGCCCAGCCCCATCAAGCAGCTGGCGGTGGTCAGGATCGAGTTGAAGGTGGGACCGATTCCCCCCACCCCGAACTCATCGAGGGCCCGACCTTTGTCGAGGCGCTGGCGCAGGCCGGAGCGGCCCTGAACGAAGCCCTGGAGGAAGGTGGTGATGGCCATCAGGCCCAGACCGCCCACCATGATCAGGCCAGCAAGGGCGCCCTGACCGAAGGGGGTGAGATCCTTGCCCACATCAATGATCGAAAGCCCCGTCACGGTGATCGCGGAGGTCACCGTGAACAGCGCTTCCCACAGGCCCACCTCATCGGTGGAGCAGAGGGGGCTGGCCATCACGAACGTGCCTGCCGTGATCACCAGCAGGCCGGTGACGACAGTGAACTGCGGCACCGTGAGCCGGTGCCGCCAGTGGGGCCGCTGACTCAATGCCGAGGGCTCACTTGTTCGGCTGGGGGGTCATGCGCAGGTAGGGACGGATCTCGGTGACGCCCTTGGGGAACTTGGCGCGGGCCTCCTCGGTGGGGATGGAGGGCACCACGACGCAGTCCTCGCCGTCCTTCCAGTTCACCGGCGTGGCCACCTGGTGGTAGTCGGTGAGCTGCAGCGAGTCGATC
>JBJTUJ010000240.1:0-6327 GCA_046080685.1 Cyanobium sp.
GGTGAGCCGCTGGTGGAGGTCGGCGCGCTCCACCAGCAGCCGGTCGCCCAGCAGGCGGGGAAGATCCAGATCGGCCAGATCCAGGCCGGGGTCGGTGCCGCGGTTGATCGCCTCCAGCCGCCCGGCGCCGAGGTTGTCCTCCTCCAGCTCACCGATGGCGGCCCAGAGCAGGCGGTGGTGCTGCAGGGCGAAGTCATCGAGTTCCCGGCGGCGCAGCTCGGCGCGGATGCTGCCGCGGGCGGTGGGGCTGCTCCCATTTCACCGAGCGGCCATGCCAGCGCTGGCCCTTCACCTGCTGGCGCAGGTCGTCTTCCCGCCCTGGTGCTGGATCTCGACGAGATCTGGGCGGCCTGAGAAGCACCCTCATCAACGAGCCCAGCAGCGCGCCCGACACGAGGATGGCGAGCAACCTGCCAATCCTGCGATGTCATCGCACCATTGGCACGACAGCATCAAACCATTGGCAGGATCGCTTCCTAAGATCGCCCCATGTGTATCCCGCGTCTGGTGGAGCCGCGGCTGCGGCAGCTGGCCGCCACCCGGGCGGGCGGGGGCACTACATTGTGGTTCATGAACACGCGTTCACTCACGATCCGCCTGGATCTGCTCCTGGACCAGGAGCTTGAGCGAGCCTCCGCCGCCACCGGGCGCTCTAGGGGAGATATCGTGCGCGATGCCCTCCGCCGCCAGCTGCAGTTGATGCGCTTTGAGCGCCTGCGCGCCCAGACCATCCCCTTCGCTGAAGCGGCCGGCTTCCTCACCGACGACGACGTGTTCGCCGCGATCTCCTGAGCCGAGCAGGCCCCAGGCCGATGCGCCTGTTCTTCGACACGAATGTGCTGGTGAGCGCCTTCACAGCCCGTGGCCTTTGCGCCGACCTGCTGCGGCTGGTGCTCACACACCACACCCTGCTCAGCGGTGAAGTGGTGATCGCCGAGCTGTGCGACGTGCTGCAGCGCAAGCTCCGACTTCCCCCGGATCGGATTGAGGCAATCGAAGCCTTCCTGCGGGAACAGCCGGTGGCGCCGCGCCCAGAGCAGACCCTCGGGCTGGGCCTCGTGGATGCCGACGACGAATGGGTGGTTGCCAGTGCCGTTCTGGCCCAGGCCGACCTCCTGGTCAGCGGCGATCAGGGCCTGCTGGCCTGCAGCGCCCCGCCGCTGCCGCTGCTCTCCCCTCGCCAGTGCTGGGAGCAGCTTCGCGGCACTGGCTGAGGCACGCCTACGCCTACGCACCGCAACCCCCACCTAACCTTTCACCATCCCAATCCCGCAGGGCCCGATGCTCACCCTGCCCCCCACGCTCCGCGTCACACCGTCCCAGTTCGCCGAGGTCTGCGCCGCCAACCCGGAAGCGGTGCTGGAGCTGGATGCCGATGGCCACTTGATCGAGATGACACCTGCCGGTGGTGAAACGGGAAGCCGCAACCAGACTCTTGGGGCGTTGCTGTGGTTAGCGGTGCGGCAGAGCGGTCTGCCCATGAAGGTGTTCGACAGCTCCACCGGATTCCTGCTCCCCGATGGATCGATCCGCAGCCCCGACGCCAGCCTGGTGCGTCTGGATCGCTGGCAGACCCTCGGCGATGCCGAGAGGCGCGGCTTTCCGCCGCTCTGCCCTGATCTGGTGGTGGAGCTGGCCAGCCCCAGCAACTCGCCCGCCGACCTGCGGCGCAAGATGGCGCTCTATGCAGCCAATGGCGCCAGCCTGGGTTGGTTGCTGCTCCCCGATTCCCGCAGCGTGGAGATCCGGAGCGCAGCGTCGCCACCGCAAAGCTCCGAATCCCGCCACCTGGATGCGGGCCCACTGTTTCCCGGCCTGGTGCTGGATCTCGAAGAGATCTGGGCGGCCTGAGCAGCTGGAGTTGGCCTCTCATTGGCAGGGCCAGGCGGTAACCATTCAGCGGTCGGTACGCACTGCCGCGAAAATGCACGCCTGAGCGCGCATCGATGAGCGGGCAAAGAAGCCGTGCTGCTGTTGGCTGAACTCAGAATCCGGCAGCATTTGCCCTGCTGCTAAGGAGCGTAAAGGGCGGGGCATTGAGTCGATTGGAGTGGAGGGGATTGGAGTCGATCAAGCCGGCCCCAGGCCCATTTGCTCGCAATCGCCGCTCCTCCCTGCCAACCTGCCTGGATCCCTGGGCCTGGGTCTGCCGCCGTGGTCGCCAGCGACAAGCTTTTTTATTGGTTCTTCCAGCACCAACCCGATCGGATCCTGCCGCTGCTGCCCGATCTGCCCGCGGATGCCAGGGGGTACAGGTTTTCGGACCCAGTGTTGAAAGAGCGTGTCCCGCGGCAACCCCCTTGGCCGAACGCTTTGCATCAACATGTTGTTACCAGTTCCAATTGACGTCTGGTAGCACTGGCGTCTCCTCGGTTCTGTTCCTGTGCATCCCTGGGCTTGGGGCTGCTGCCGCAGCGGCCATCTCCCACTCCACTGCAGCCGGTAACCGCGCAGGCGTCTCTGCAGGCTGCGCAGGTGGTGCTCGCCGTAGCGCTGTGGGTTCAGCTCGATCAGCCGCCCCAGCAATGTCTTTGCGTTGCACTGAGGCTCGGCCTGGAGCCATTGCTCGATTCGCTCCACATCCGGCTCGAATGGGTCGGGCCGGGTGCGTTCGCCGCCGCCAGATCCCGTTCCGTTGCGACGCCCTTCAGGGCAGCCTTGAACGTGCGTACCGGCACCCGCCGCCTGACGGCGCTGTAGGCCCGCGGCGGCCGCCGCCAGTTGTTGACAGTGCTGGCCTTGCGGTTCGGTGCCAACAGCCGATCGATCGTGGCGCTGCTCATCGCCAATGGAAGCACCAGGCAAGTCACTGAGACCCCCCGCACGGAGCTCAAGATCAGGTGGCGCGACAATTCTGCCAATCCTGCGATAGCACCGCACCATTGGCACGACAGCATCAAACCGTTGCCAGGGGCGCTACCTGAGATCGCCCCATGTGGATCCCTCGCAGGATGGAGCCGCCGCTGCGGCAGCTCGCCGCCACCCGGCGACGCAGCCTGGCCGGCAGGGCAGCGGTGTTGCAGCTCGAAGGGCTGGCCGTGGCGGAAATCAGAGCCGTGCTGCCGGATCTGGGGGCTTCTGAGCTGCTGTTGCGCGGTGGATGTCCGGAGCTCTACGCCAACCGGGCGATCGACCCTGCCGACTATTCCGCCTCCCATGGGGCCACCTACCTGGAGCGCGACCTGCTCAGCAACGACGACGTTTTCGCCGCGATCTCCTGAGCCGAGCAGTCCCCATGCCGATGCGCCTGTTCCTCGACACCGATGTGCTGGTGAGCGCCTTCGTGGCCAGGAGCCTCGGCGCCGACCTGCTGAGACTGGTGCTCACCCACCACACCTCGCTCACCGGTGAGGTGGTGATCGCAGAGCTGAGCGACGTGATGCGGCGCAAGCTCCGGCTGCCGCCGGCTCGGATCGGGACGATCGAGGCCTCTCTGCGGGAACAGCCGATGTCGCCGCGAGCTGGGCAGACCCCTGGGCTGGGCCTGCTGGCCTGAAGCGAACCGCCCCTGCCGCAGACGCACCGCACGGCACACCTAATCTTTTAAGCAGCCTTCCCCGCAGGGCCTGATGCTCACCCTGCCCGCCACGCTCCGCCTTACTGCGGCCCAGTTCGCCGAGGTCTGCGCCGCCAATCCGGAAGCGGTGTTGGAGCTCGATGCCGATGGCCATTTGATCGAGATGACACCCACCGGCGGTGAGTCCAGCGCCCGCAACCAGACGCTGGGGGCATTGCTCTGGCTGGCGGTGCGGCAGAGCGGCCTGCCCCTGAAGGTGTTCGACAGCTCCGGAGGATTTCTGTTGCCCGATGGATCGATCCGCAGTCCCGACGCCAGCCTGGTGCGACTGGATCGCTGGCAGGCTCTCAGCGAGGCCGAGCGACGCGGTTTTCCACCGCTCTGCCCCGATCTGGTGGTGGAGCTGGCCAGCCCCAGCGACACGCCCGCCGACCTGCGCCGCAAGATGGAGCTGTACGCCGCCAATGGCGCCAGCCTGGGCTGGTTGCTGCTCCCCGAATTCCGCAGCGTGGAGATCTGGAGCCCAGCGTCGCCACCGCAACACACCGAGGCCCGCCACCTGGATGCGGGCCCGCTGTTTCCTGGTCTGGTGCTGGATCTCGACGAGATCTGGGCAGCCTGAGGAACAGCAGCAGGATCACCTCGGCCCGCTCCCTCAGCCCCACCTCGCCGGGCTGCTCTCATTGTTCAAGCGGCCGCAGAGGAACGCCAGGTTCAGGCGGCCGGGGGAAGCACCAGCTCGTCGACGCCGGTGCAGCGCAGCCGGTCCAGGTCCCCGAGGTAGCGGCGCTCGCTGTAATACGCGTCCTGGAAGCGCAGGGCGTCGCCGTTGAGTTCGGCGAACAGGGCGTCGACCCGGGCCTCCATCGCCAGCCCCGCGGTGGCCAGGGCGGCGCCGGCACCGGCATCCACGGGCGGGGGATCGGCCTCCTCGCGCAGCAGGCGGGCGATGCAGGTTTCCAGGGTGTCGAGCCGCTGGGCGCTCCAGGCATCGAGCAGGTGGCGGCAGCGGCGCAGGGTGCGCTGGCGCTCGAGCACGGCGGCGGCCCCCCGCAGCTGCAGCAGGGGCTGGCCGAGGGACAACAGCTGCACCTCGCTGGGGTGGAGGAGGGGGGTGAGCCGCTGGTGGAGGTCGGCGCGCTCCAGCAGCAGCCGGTCGCTGAGCAGCCGGGGCAGATCGAGGGCCGCCAGATCGTGGCCGGGATCGGCGCCGCGGCTGATCGACTCCAGGCGGTCGGCGCCGAGGTTGTCTTCTTCGAGCTCGCTGATGATCGCCCAGAGCAGGCGGTGGTGCTGGAGGGCGAAGTCCTCCAGCTCCCGGGTGCGGAGCTCCTGGCGCACGGCGCCCCGGTGCTCGGGGCAGTGGAGATAAAGGCGCAGCAGATCGGCCTCGGCCCGCTCCCTGAGGCCCGCGTCACCCGGCTGCTCCCACTTGGTGGAGCGGCCGTGCCAGCGCTGGCCCTTCACCTGCTGGCGCAGGTCGTCCTCAAGCTGCAGCGCCAGGCGGGCCTGGCCGCCGGAGAGGCGCTCGGACACCCGCTGCAGGTAGTGGCTGCGCACGGCGCTCTGGGGCAGCTTGCCCAGCAGCGCCACCAGGCCGGTGACGGCCCGCTGGAACTGGTCGGCGCGGGCCAGGTCGCGGCCGGCGAGCTCCTGCTCGATCTGCCAGTCGAGCCACAGGGGAGCGCCGTCGAGCAGGGCGCGGTAGTCGCCGCTGCCGTGCTCCTTGAGAAAGTCGTCGGGGTCCTTGCCGGCGGGCAGCTGCAGCACCCGCAGCTCCAGCTGGCCCTGCAGCGCCAGCTGCTCCACCTCGCCGATCGCCCGCTGGGCCGCCCGCACGCCGGCGGCATCGGTGTCGAAGTTGAGCACCAGCCGCTTGCCGTCGCAGCAGCGGCAGAGCTGGGTGATCTGGGCGCTGCTGAGGGCCGTGCCCAGGGCCGCCACCGCATGGGTGATGCCAGCCGCGTGCAGGGCGATCACGTCGAAGTAGCCCTCCACCACCACCGCCCGGTCCTCGCGGCGGATGGCATCGGCGGCCCGGTCAAGGCCGAACAGGTGCTTGCCCTTCTCGAACACCTCCGTTTCCGGGGAGTTGAGATATTTGGGCTCGGCGCCGTCGAGGCTGCGGCCGCCGAAGCCGATCACCCGCCCCTGGCGGTCGCGGATCGGCACCATCAGCCGGTGGCGGAAGCGGTCGTAGTGGCCCGTGCCGCCCTTGCGCGGCACAACCAGCCCGGCCGCCTCCAAGAGATCGGGTGTGAATCCCTCCACCTGCTGCAGGTGGGCCAGCAGGCCGTCCCAGCGGTCGGGGGCGTAGCCGAGGGCGAAGGTTTCGATCGTGCTCTCGCTCAGGCGCCGCGTCTCGCGCAGGTAGGCAAGGGCGTCGGCCCCCTCCGGACTGCGCAGCTGGGCCTGGAACCAGCCGGTCGCCAGGGCCAGCACCCGGTGCAGCCGCTCGCGGCGGCTGAGCTGCTGTCGCATGCGCTCCTGCTGGGGAGCGTCGAGGGTTTCGACCGGCAGCTGGTAGCGGCGGGCCAGCTCCAGCACCACGTCGGAGAAGCTGGCGCGCTGGTGTTCCATCAGGAACTTGATCGCGTTGCCGCCGGCGCCGCAGGAGAAGCAGTAATAAAACTGCTTGGCCGGCGACACCGTCATCGACGGCGACTTGTCGTCGTGGAAGGGGCAGATCCCCACGAACTCCCGCCCCTTCTTCTTGAGCACCACGTGCTCGCCCACCACGTCGACGATGTCGGCCCGTTCCTTGACGGCCTCGATCGTGCGGGGATGGAGGCGGGGCAGGCTCAAGGGCG
>JBJTUJ010000241.1:0-4934 GCA_046080685.1 Cyanobium sp.
GGCCGAATCACCGCCACCCACCACCGCCACCGGGGCGTCACGGATCTGGGGCGTGGCGCCGTCGCAGATCGCGCAGGCACTGATGCCTTGGCTCCAGAACCGCTCCTCCTGGGGCAAGCCGAGGCGGTTGGCGCTGGCGCCGGTGGCCAGAATCACGGCGTGGGCCAGGATCGTGCGGCCCTCGGCCTCCAGGCGGAACGGGCGCTGAGAGAGATCGATCGATTCAGCATCGGCCTCCACCAGACGGGTGCCCCAGCGCAGGGCCTGGGCGCGGCAGCGGTCCATGAGATCGGGACCGAGGATGCCGTCCTGGAACCCGGGGAAGTTCTCCACGTGGGTGGTGGTCATCAGCTAACCACCCGGTATGCCGCCGTCTTGGACGCCGGTGATCAGCAGGGGCGAGAGATTGGCGCGGGCGGCGTAGATGGCGGCGGTGTAGCCAGCGGGCCCGGAACCAACGATGACCAGATTCTCGACATCGGGAGAGGGGAGGCTTTCAGCCCGGTCCTCGGCCATAGCTTAGGCGGAATGACTATGGGTAAAGCCTAGAAGATTCGCCGAGGTCGCGTGAGGTGAAGGAAGCCTTAAGATCGGCTTCAGATTTCCAGCAGTCCGTCGCTTTCCGGACGGGTTTCCCGCAGCAGGTCCCTCGGCACCATCAACACGTTCTCCCGCAGGATGTCCGGGTGGTCCTCCAGGCAAAGCAGCCACTCACGGAACTCCTCGCTGAGGGCAAAGCTGTCTTCGTAGAGCTCGCGGCTGTCCAGAGCGGCCCGCCGGGCCAGAGCCCAGCACACCGCCACCGTCAACCGGCGGTGGACGGTGGGATCGATTCCACTGCCTTCCCAGGGATCACGGTCGAGGGGCTGTTCGGCGTGGCTTGCCATGGGCTTGTCCGCTCGAGCGTCCGGGTGCGGTCCACGCTGCCGGCTGGTCGCCCCACCGAAGGTGTCGGTTGACACAACGTCGCAAAGTCCATGATGCACCCTGCGGCGGATTCCGCCCACAACTGGGGCAGGGCTGTGCAGAATTCCTGAGTTCAAGCGCTCCGCTTGAGGAAGAGCGGCAGTTCCGGGCCGTTCATGGCGATCACCGCACCCGCATCGTCCGCGAGCGCCATCAAGGGGGCTTTCCCGTCAGCCCTGCCGCCCCCGCCGCCGGCGGCCTCACCCTCCGCCGCGGCCGGCGGGCGCAGGTGGTAAGGCTCGCTCAGCGACCAAGTGCGGGCGTAGCTGATCAGCAGCGGATCCGCCGGTGCGTATACATAAGAGGGCAGGCGCGGGATCGGCTCGCAGGCCGAGCGCTCCCCATCCATCCGCACCGCACGGGTGATCGCCTGCACGAACCGGCTGCGGGTGACCACGGTGGTCAGGTAGGCCACCACCCTCAGGCGCGGGGCGTCGAATCCCTCGGCGCACATGTCCACACTCACCAGCCAGTCGGCTTCACCCTCCCGGAAGGCCGCCAGCTTTGCCGCGGCGTCGGGGTCCTGGGAGTGCACCAGATGGACCCGGTCGCCCTCCTCCTCCAGCAGGCGCCCCAGGCGCCCGGCATGGGCGATGTCACGGCCGATGACCAGTCCGCCGGCGCCGGGATGCTCCCGCCGGACCTTCTCCAGCCTCAGGCGGGCCTGGATCAGAAGCCGCAGGGCAATGCCGCTGCCATCGCCGAGGCGGATCGCCCGCCGCAGATTGCGGGCCCGCCAGCTCTGCCGCTCTTCGGCCGACAGGGGAGAGACCTCGCGGGTTCCCTCCTCCCTCTCCCGCCCGTGCTCCACCCAGCCGTCCTGGAAGCGGAACTCCAGGGGCCGCACATCGCCCGCCAGGATGAGTCGACGCGGCTCCACACGCAGGTCGGGCACGATCCGCTCACCCACCACGCCGCCTTCCTCCACCCGCACGCGCCGCGCGGCACAGAAGGCAAGGTTGTCGGCCCGGAATGGGGTCCCGGAGAGGCCGACCCGCAACTGGGCCGAGCGGGTCAGGGTGGTGAAGGCATGACCCCAGGCCGTGGCCTCGGGCTCCTCAGGATCGATCCCCAGGTGATGGACCTCGTCGGCGATCGCCAGCCAGGGGTGGTCCGCCAGCCAGCGGGGGAGGGAGTCCTGCAGCCTTGCGCAGTGGCGACCTGCCGCCTGATAACTGATCAGCAGGCCGTCGGCCACCGAGTCGGCCCCGCTCCCCCGGTCCCATTCGCAGAGATCCAGACCCAGATGCGCAGCCGAGGCCAGCCACTGGCGAGCGATCGAGCTGCGATGACAGAACACAACGAACCGTCCAAGGCGCCCTTCCTGCCTAAGGCGAGCGAAGCCGAGAAGAGCCCCCAGGGTCTTGCCGGCCCCGGGCCCGGCATGGACCAGAACGTCGTGACCATCGGCGCAGGGACGAACGACCCGGGCCCGCAGCAACTGGATCAGACGGTTCTGCCACTCCCTGGGCTGCACCCGGGATCCCCGGGCCGCACCCTGGGCCGAGTCTCGTTCAGGACGCCGTGCCCCTCCGCGGGTCAGATCGAAGGAGGGCGTGGCCATGGAGGAGTTCGGGGGTTCGAAAAGATTGAGTATTCGTACTTATTCGTGACCCTGGCAGCGTCCCTATCTTCCAGCCATCGCCCCCGCCGCGGCTGCCGCCATGGCCACGTCCCGTGATCCCCTCCCCAACCAGCGTCGCCATCTGGAGCGTTGCTGGCAGCAGGAATGCGACATCGATCCGATGATCCTGCGGCTGCGCCTCCTGCGCCACCTCGGCTCCCTGCGCCAGGCCCTCTGCCTCGAGCAGGAGCTGCTTCCTCTGCTCTGATCGCCCACCGCCTCGCCCACCGCACCGCCAACCGTGGGCACCTCCGCACATTCCTCTTCGGAACATTGCCGCCCGGGCCCCACCTCTTCCTAATGGAGATAGTCATGGAGCCCGCTGCGCGTGATCCGATTGCTGGTCCCCAAGGAGGGGAGTGAGGGCGAACGCCGGGTGGCTGCCACCCCGGAAACCGTCCGACGCCTCATCGGGAAAGGGGTAAACGTTCTGGTGGAGCGGGGCGCCGGTGAGGCCTCCGGCTTCGCCGACGAGGCCTTCGCCGATGAGGGCGCCGAGCTGATGGAGGCCGATCACGGAGCCTGGGGCGAGGTTGATGGCGTTCTCTGCGTCCGCCCTCCCGCCCCGGAAACCCTGGCCCGGCTCAGGCCCGGATCGCTGCTGGTGGGCCTGCTGGCTCCCCACGGAGCCTCCTCCCTGGCCGAAGCCCTGGTCGACCGTCGGGCGTCTGCCATCGCCCTGGAACTCCTGCCCCGCATCAGCCGGGCCCAGAGCATGGACGTGCTCTCCTCCCAGGCCAACATCGCCGGCTACAAGGCGGTGCTGCTGGCGGCCGCGGCCCTGGATCGTTACGTGCCGATGCTGATGACGGCCGCCGGCACAATCCAGCCGGCCCGTGTGCTGATCCTCGGGGCCGGCGTGGCGGGTCTGCAGGCCCTGGCCACCGCCCGCCGGCTCGGCGGCGTGGTCTACGTCTCCGATGTGCGGCCCGCCGTGAAGGAGCAGGTGGAATCGCTGGGGGGCCGCTTCATCGATCCGCCCGCCCAGGAGGAACGTCCCGCCGAAGCCGGCGGCTACGCCCGGGAGGCAACGGAATCCTTCCTCTCGGCCCAGCGCCAGCAGCTGGCCGAGCAGCTCGCCCTGGCCGACATGGTGATCTGCACCGCCCAAGTTCCCGGCAGGCCGGCGCCGCGCCTGATCGATGAGGCCATGCTCGACGGCATGCGCCCGGGTTCGGTGGTGGTGGATCTGGCCGTGGCCCAGGGAGGCAACTGCTTCGGCACGGTCGCCGGCCGCACGGTGATCCACCGGGGCGTTCAGCTGATCGGGGCCGATGCCCTGCCGAGCAGCGTGCCCAACCATGCCAGCGCGCTCTATGCCCGCAACATGGCCTGCCTGATCGAGCACCTGCTCGATGCCGAGGGCCTGCGGCTGGATCCGGCCGATCCGATCCTCGACGACTGCCTGATCACCCACGACGGGATCTGCCGCCGTGAGGACATCCTCTTTCCCTCCCGTCCCGAACCCGTCGCTGCCGCCGGATGAACAGTCTGTCCTCGTCGCTCTGGGTGCTGCTGCTGGGCAGCCTCCTGGGGCTGGAGCTGATCGGCAAGGTGCCGCCCACGCTCCACACCCCGTTGATGTCCGGCGCCAACGCCATCAGCGGCATCACGATCCTGGCCTCGCTGACGCTGATCGGTCGCGCCCAGGGCCATCCGGCCCTGCTGGCGATCGCCGCGGTGTCGCTGGCTTTTGCCCTCTACAACGTGGTCGGTGGCTTCGTCGTCACCGATCGCATGCTCGCCATGTTCCGCCGTCGCGGGGAGCGCTGACATGACCACCACCATGGATCTTCTGCACGGGCCTCTTCTGAGCGAGGCCATCGATCTCGGAGCGGTGCTGCTGCTCGCCCTGGGCCTCAAAGGCCTGGCCAAGGTGAGTTCCGCCCGCTCCGCCAATGCCCTGGCCGCCGCTGCGATGCTGCTGGCTGTGGTGGGTCTGCTGCTGCAGTTGCAGCCGGATCCGGTGGCCTGGGCCTGGATCGCCGCCGGCACCGGCCTGGGCACGGTGGCGGGGATGATCACCGCCCGGCGGGTGCCGATGACGGCCATGCCCGAAGTGGTTGCCCTGTTCAACGGCTGCGGCGGCATGGCCTCCCTGCTGGTGGCGTTCGGCGTGGCCCTGTTCGATGCCGACGCGGCCGGTCTGGTCGACCGCATCTCGATCGCGGTGTCGGTGTTCGTGGGCGCCATCACCTTCAGCGGATCGCTGGTGGCGATGGCCAAGCTGCAGGGATGGCTGGATACACCGTCCTGGACCCAGAGCCAGCTGCGCCATGGCGTGAACCTGGCGCTGGCCCTGCTCTGCCTGGCCGGTGCCCTGCTGCTGCCGGCGGATCCGGGC
>JBJTUJ010000242.1:0-5617 GCA_046080685.1 Cyanobium sp.
CGGGACACCCGGCTGCGGGAGGGCTCCAGATCGTTATCCCGGCGGGAGCCGTAACGGGGTTCGTCGTCGAAGTCCCGCTCATCGCTTCGCACCCCGTTGTCCCTGCGCGGCACGCTGTCCTGGCGCGACCAGGTGTCCTGACGGGACCAGCTGTCGTTGCGGCTCCAGTTGTTGTTTGCTTCGCGGTTCGCCCTCGGCTCCGGGGGCCGCCAGCGGTCGGACTCGTCGCTGCGGCGACTGTCCCAGCGGTCCGCCTCCCAGCGGTCGCCTCCTGTGCCGTAGCGGGAGGGGGTGGACCAGGGTTCGCTGGAGCGGGCCCGGTCCCGCTCCCATTCGTCCCAGTCGTCCTCGGCGAACAGCTCGTCCTTGAGCGAGGCGAGGGTGTTCTTCAACCCCTGCAGGGGGCCCGCCTCGGCGCGGCGTTCGCTCAGCAGCCGGCGATTCAGTCCGAACAGGGCCTCCTGCAGCTGGCTCACCGAAAGCTCAAGTCCGGCGACGTCGTCGCCGGCGAGCAGATCCTGCACATCTCGCAGGGCCATCTCCACCGAGCGCTGCTGACGCTCGGCTCCGTAGGGGCCGAGTTCGAGTGCCGCATCCCGCAGACGACGCTCGGCCTGGGCCACCAAGGTCTGGGCCTTGTTGCGGCGATCTACATCGGCGCGTTTGCGCCGATCCTCGGCCCCTTTGCGCTCGGCCTCCTCCAGCAGCGCCTGGATCTCCTCCTCGCTAAGGTTCGATCCCCCATGGATCGTCACGCTCTGCTGGCGGCCGGTGGTGCGGTCGGTGGCGGACACCTGCAGCAGGCCATTGGCGTCGATGTCGAACGACACCTGCACCTGGGGCACGCCGCGGGGGGCGGGGGGGATGCCGGAGAGGCGGAAGCGCCCCAGCGACTTGTTGCCCTCGGCCATCTGCCGCTCACCCTGCAGCACGTGAATCTCCACCGAGTTCTGGTTCGCCTCGGAGGTGCTGAACACATCGCTGCGCCGCACGGGGATGGGGGTGTTGCGAGGGATCAGAACCTTCATCACCCCGCCGATCGTCTCCAGCCCCAGGGAGAGGGGGGTGACGTCGTTGAGCATCAGGTCGCGCAGCTCGCCGGTGAGGATGCCGGCCTGCACCGCCGCGCCGATCGCCACCACCTCATCGGGATTGACCGACTGGCAGGGCTCCCGGGGAATCAGGGTGCGCACCATCTCCTGCACCATCGGCATGCGGGTGGAACCCCCCACCAGCACCACGTCATCGATGTCGTCGGCGGTGAAGCCCGAATCCCGCAGGGCCCGCTGCACCGGGCGCAGCAGGCGATCGAGCAGATCGGGGCACAGTCCCTCGAAGATGCGCCGCTCGAGGGTGGTCTCGATGTGGAGCGGGCCGGCATCGGCCGTGGCGATGAACGGCAGCGAGATCGGCGTACAGGTGACACCGCTGAGCTCGATCTTGGCCTTCTCCGCCGCCTCGGTGAGGCGCTGCAGGGCCTGGCGGTCGCGGCGCAGGTCGATGCCGTGCTCCCTGGCGAAGGCATCGGCCACCCAGTCCACGATCCGCCGATCCCAGTCGTTGCCCCCCAGTTGGGTGTCACCGCTGGTGCCCTTCACGTCGAAGACGCCGTTGGCGATCCGCAGCACCGAGACGTCGAAGGTGCCTCCCCCCAGATCGAACACCAGCACTCGCTTCACGGCGCTGCGATCAAAGCCGTAGGCCAGGGCGGCGGCGGTGGGCTCGTTGAGGATCCGCTCCACGGTGATGCCCGCCAGCCGACCGGCATCGCGGGTGGCCTGGCGCTGAGCATCATCGAAGTAGGCCGGCACCGTGATCACGGCGGCCTCCACCTGCTCGCCCAGGTAGGTGGAGGCATCGTCCACAAGCTTGCGCAGGATGCTGGCCACCAGCTCCTCGGGGGCGTGCTCCCGTTCGGTGGCCGGACACACCACGCGCACGTTGCCCTGGTCGTTGGCCCGCACGGTGTAGGGAATGCCGAGGCTCACCTCGTCGAGTTCGTCCCAGGTGCGGCCCACGAACCGCTTGAGGTTGGCGAAGGTGTTGCGGGGGTTGAGCACCAGCTGGCGCCGGGCGAGCTGACCCACCAGCAGTTCCTTTTCGCGGCTGAAGCCCACCACCGAGGGCGTGGTGCGGCCCCCTTCGGCACTGGCGATCACCTGGGGCCGGCCGCCCTCGAGCACGGCCACCACCGAGTTGGTGGTACCGAGGTCGATTCCGACAATCCGCCCCATGAACACGCGTTCGATCGCACCAAGCTACCGGGCGCGATCGTTCCTTAAACAGCGCTTCACCATCAGGGCTGGGGTGGTTGCCTAAATTCCCGCCAGAGGGCCTCGGTTCGAAGCCCCGCCTCAGCGCGTCTCCGAGTCCTTCCGCCAGCCCTATGACCAGCGACGTCGCGATCCCCAGGGCCGATGCCTTCACCCTGAGACGCCGCCCCGCCTCGGAGCGTCTGCTCGACATCGGCTTCCGCCAGCTCACCCTCTGCCTGGCCGCACTGGTGGGACTGGTGCTGCTGGCGATCGTGCTCACCGTGTTCCATGGCTCCCGGGAGGCCATGGCCACCTTCGGCCTCAAGTTCCTCACCACTTCCTCCTGGGATCCGGTGAACGGCACCTACGGCGCCTTCACTGCCATCTACGGCACCCTGGTGTCGTCGCTGCTCGCGCTGCTGATCGCCGTGCCGCTGGGAGTGGGCACCGCGATCTTCATCACCGAAAACCTGCTCCCCAAGGTTCTGCGCGACGCCATCGGTCTGATGGTGGAACTGCTGGCGGCAATCCCCTCGGTGGTGCTCGGACTCTGGGCCATCTTCGTGATGGAACCCTTCCTGCGCCCGTTCCTCAACTTCCTGTATCAGGCGCTGGGCTGGTTTCCGCTGTTCTCCACCCCGCCTCAGGGTCCGGGGATGGCGCCCGCCGTGCTGATCCTGGTGGTGATGGTGCTGCCGATCATCACTGCCATCTCCCGTGATGCCCTCAACCAGGTGCCCGATGAGCTCCGTCAGGGGGCCTATGGGGTGGGCACAACCCGCTGGGGGGCTCTGTTCAGCATCATCCTTCCGGCGGCCATCTCCTCGATCACCGGTGGGATCATGCTGGCCCTGGGCCGGGCCATGGGCGAAACCATGGCGGTCACGATGATCATCGGCAACGCCCTCAACTTCAGCTTCTCCCTGCTAGCGCCGGCCAACACCATCGCGTCGATGCTCGCTAACCAGTTCGGAGAAGCTGATGGGATCCAGGTGTCGGCCTTGATGTACGCCGCCCTGATTCTGATGCTGCTCACCTTCAGCGTGAACGTACTGGCCCAGTGGGTGGTGCGCCGTCTGAGCCTTCGCTACTGACATGACCCGCACCCAACCCTTGGCCCCCAACCCCTTGCAGGGATTCCCCTCCAGGGAGGGGCGGTCGATGCACTTCGACCCCAGCCTTCGCCGCAACCGCATCAACAAGCTCTGCACCACGGTGGCCGGCATGTTCGCCACCATTGCCGTGCTGCCCCTGGTGCTGGTGCTGCTCTACGTGCTCTGGAACGGCGGCCGGCTGATCAGCCCCCAACTGTTCACCCAGCTTCCCCCGGCACCCGGCATGGAGGGAGGCGGCATCGGCAACGCCATCATCGGCACCCTGGTGGTGACGGCCATCGCCAGCCTGATCGCCCTGCCCGTTGGCATCGGCGGTGGCATCTATCTTTCCGAATACTCCCGCTCCGGCTGGTTCGCCCAGGCCGTGCGCTTCTCCAACGATGTGTTGGCGGGCGTGCCCTCGATCATCAGTGGCGTGTTCGTCTACGGCCTGATCGTGGCCACCCGGTTGTTCTTCAACCAAAGCTACAGCGCCATGGCGGGGGGCATCGCCCTTGCGGTTCTGATGCTCCCCACCGTGATCAAGACCACCGACGAAGGCCTGAAGCTGGTGCCTCAGGAACTTCGGTGGGGCTCCTATGGGGTGGGAGCCTCCCGCTTCGTAACGATCTCCAAGGTGGTTCTTCCATCAGCCTTCACGCCGATCGCCACCGGCGCTGTGCTGGCGATCGCCCGGGCTGCCGGCGAAACCGCCCCGCTGATCTTCACCGCCCTGTTCTCTCCCTTCTGGCCTGAGGGCATCTTCAATCCGATCGCCACCATGTCGGTGCTGATCTTCAACTTCGCGATCATGCCCTACGAGGCCCAGAACGCCCTGGCCTGGACCGCTTCCTTTGTACTGGTGGTCATGATCCTTGGGGCCAACCTGCTGGCCCGTTGGATCGCCCGAGCGGCACGTCCCTGACCCTGCAGCCAATAGCTACCGAACCCACGGTTTCCGTCCCCACCACCTCTCTCCAGCGTCCGATGCCTTCCCCCGTATCCGCCCCAGCCGCCAAGGCCACCGACTCTTGTATCTCCCTGGAGAATGTCACCATCTCCTACGGCAGCTTCGAGGCCGTGCGCAATGTGCATCTTGAGCTGCCCAGGAGTCGGGTCACGGCCTTCATCGGGCCCTCGGGCTGCGGCAAGTCCACCGTGCTGCGGGCCCTGAACCGCATGAACGACCTGATCCCGGGCTGCAGCCTGAAGGGACGGGTGGTGTTCGACGGTCACGACATCTACAACCCGAAGGTGGATCCGGTGGAGGTGCGCCGGCGCATCGGCATGGTGTTCCAGAAGCCCAATCCGTTCCCCAAGACGATCTACGAGAACATCGCCTTCGGCGCCCGCATCAACGGCTACAAGGGCGACATGGACGAACTGGTGGAGCGCTCCCTGCGCAAGGCAGCGGTGTGGGATGAGTGCAAGGACAAGCTTCAGCAGAGCGGCTTTTCCCTCTCCGGCGGCCAGCAGCAGCGCCTCTGCATCGCCCGCGCCATCGCCACCGAGCCGGAGGTGATCCTGATGGATGAACCCTGCTCGGCCCTCGATCCGATCTCCACGCTGAAGATCGAGGAAACGATGCACGAGCTCAAGCGCAACTACACGATCATCATCGTGACCCACAACATGCAGCAGGCGGTGCGGGTGGCCGACATGACCGCCTTTTACAACGCTGAAGCCGTGGAAGGCGGCAGCGGCAAGGTGGGGTATCTGGTGGAGTTCGAGGAAACCGAAGTGATCTTCAACTCGCCGGCCCAGCAGGCCACCCTGGACTACGTGAGCGGCAGGTTCGGCTGATCCTTATCGATTGATCCCGGTCCAGTGCTCTGAGGGCACTGGACCGGGATCAATGCGTCCACGAAAGGGTTCAAGCGAACTCAACGCATTTGTCAAAAAAAAGACCGGCCCTGGGGCCGGCGAGTGAACGGAGAGGGAGGGATTCGAACCCTCGATAGAGTTGCCCCTATACAGCATTTCCAGTGCTGCGCCTTCGACCACTCGGCCACCTCTCCAGCGGCGAAATGGGGCAAGTGCGAATGTAGCAGGGGACCAGCCCCACCATCTCGGCCCGATGACCCGCACCTTTCCGATCACCGTTCACTGGCGCCAGGCCGGCCGGGTGATCCAGCACCACGTCCCGGAAGGGGAGTACATCCTGCGCAGCTTCGAGCAGCAGGGTGATCCCCTGCCCTTCAGCTGCCGCAACGGCTGCTGCACCGCCTGTGCGGTGCGGGTGCTGGAGGGAACGATCGATCAGAGCGA
>JBJTUJ010000243.1:0-16816 GCA_046080685.1 Cyanobium sp.
TCCCTCGGGTCATGGCCGTTCCAGCGGTGATGAAGCTGATGCAGCCGGCCGTAGGTGAGGAACGGCCAGGCCATCGGCCAGCCCAGCGCACAGCCCAGATTGGCCTCCAGGCCCGGGCTGCCAAGCAAGGTGCCGTGCACCATCTCATGGGTGGCGATCAGCAGCAGTGCGTAGGCCACGCCCGCAACGAGCAGCACGGCCACGGCGGGAATGCCGAGGGGCAACTGCCAGTACGCCCAGGCGCCGGCCCCGAGGATCAGGGCCAGGCCGAGTAGGCGTGCGGTGGCCTCCAGCTGCTCCCGGCCCGTGGGCGGTCCGCTCAGGTCGGAGACCGAGGCGCACAGATCGCGGACCAAGGCGTTCATGGGAAGGTCCGGCGGCGGGAATGGGCAGGGAGAGGGTCGATGGCGGCACCTCAGCCAGGGATGGGAGGTGGGTGGAACGGCGGCGAAGGCCGGACCCTGACGACACCCTGACGAGCTCACACCCTCTAGTCCGCTGAACAGGTCGTCCGCTGGACAACCTGCAGAGACTGGACAACGAGGGAGTTTTAGCCAGTAAGAGATCCAGTGCCTAGCTTGCAACCGAATGTCACCTTGCTTAATGGCGTTTTGGTCCTTTCGGGTTCGGTTCGCCGGGGACCAAGATTCGGGTCGCCCTTTCGTTCAGCTCAGTCCCTGGCCGACAGCGCCTTGTCCAGCGCCGCCAACACATTGGGGTTCCCCCGGTTTCAAGGGCAAGTCGATGGGGGTCATGCCATGACCACCAGGCTGTCCATCGATGACCGACTCGACCAGAGCGCGCCGCCGGTTTACGGCGCAGCAGAGGCAGGAGGCTATTGACCTCTGCCTACAGGGGGGACTCTCCTGCAACGCCGTGGCCCTGCGTCTCGGCGATGTCGATAGTCGTCGGGTGATCGGTGTTGTCACGGAGGCCATCGGCTCCGTTCGCTCACCCAGAACTCCGGTGCCGCCATCGCGGCCCTCACAATGCAGCGGTCCCAGCCGCGGAGCCCCTGCCCGCTGCGCGTCCGGGATGTTGCTCTGCCGTGGAGGCTGGATGTCATTTCTTGCCAAGTTCAGGGGTGACGGTGCGGCCTTGCCGCCGCAGCCACCCTTGAAGGCCGTCGCGCTCGCCTGGCTGGGGGGCTTTCTGGCGATCGCCGCCGTTGCTCTGCTCACCGACGCGCTGTCGGTCGCCCTGGTGCTCGGCTCCTTCGGCGCCACCTGCGTGCTGGTGTTCGGCTACCCGGATGTGCCCTTCTCCCAGCCCCGCAACGTGATCGGCGGCCACGTGCTCAGTTCGTTCACCGGTCTGCTCGTTCTCTCCGTCTTCGGTGCGCACTGGTGGGCGGTGGCGCTCGCCGCCGGCACCGCGATCGCGCTGATGATGCTGACGCGCACCGTTCACCCGCCCGCCGGTTCCAATCCGGTGATCGTCTTTCTCACGCAACCCGCCTGGAGCTTCCTGCTGTTCCCCACCCTGGTCGGTGCCCTGGTGGTGGTGGCGGTGGCGCTCCTTTACAACAACGCCACGCGCACGGCGCGCTATCCGAAGTACTGGTAGCGGCGCTGCCCTGCAGCGTCTCCGTGTCGCAGTCGCTCTACCGCCGCAAGTTGCCGCGCTGGCGCCTTTCATGGAGGCAGCGTCATCGAACCTGTGTTCCCCCATGCTTATCCAACGAATCCTGGTGCTTGGCGGCGGCTTCGCCGGCCTCTGGAGTGCCCTCGGCGCTGCCCGCCAGCTCAGGGAGCTGGAAATCGGGCCGGAAACGGCCCGGGGTGAGCCTCGTGAACCGCGACGCTTTTCATGCGATCCGGGTGCGCAACTACGAGCCCGACCTGCACGATCTCAGGCTGCCGCTGGATGAGGTTCTGCAGCCCGTGGGGGTGGAGCGGATCGAGGCCGACGTGGTGGGCCTCGATCCGGCCGCTCACACCGTGGCGCTGACCACCGCCGCCGGCTCCGCGCAGCTTCCCTACGACCGGCTGGTGTTCGCCCTCGGCAGCCGGGTGATGAAGCCGCCCCTGAACGGACTGGTGGAGCATGGCTTCGATGTCGACACCTACGGCGGCGCCGTCCGTCTCGATCGCCATCTCCGCTCCCTGCCCCAGCGCTCCGCCACCGATGGGCTGTTCACGGTGGTGGTGGTGGGTGCCGGCCTCACCGGCATCGAGGTGGCCGCGGAGATGCCGGCGCGGTTGCAGGCCCTGCTTCAGGAAAGCCCTGCGGCCCAGACCGCCCGTGTGCTGCTGCTCGACCACAGCCCACTCCTGGGCTCGGACATGGGCGAGTCCGCCCGGCCGCTGATCGCGGCGGCCCTCGCCGAGCTCGGTGTCGAGACCCGCCTGGGCGTGGAGGTGGCGGCGATCGATCCTGCCGGGATGATCCTCGCCAGCGGTGAGCGCATCGCCGCCGCCACCGTGGTATGGTGCTCTGGCATGCGCGCTAACCCGCTCACTGCCTGTCTGCCGGTGAGCCGCGACGGTTTCGGGCGCCTGCCCGTGGACGCCTTCCTGCAGGTGGAAGGGGTGGAGCACGTGTTCGCAGCCGGTGATGCGGCCCGGGCGCTGCTGGATCCGCCGCACGCCTCGGTGCCGTCGTGCCAGCACGCCCGGCCCATGGGCCGCTTCGCCGGACACAACGCCGTGCGCGATCTGTTCGGCCAGCCGATGCAGCCGCTCCGCATCCCCTGGTATGTCACGGGGCTGGATCTGGGCAGCCAGGGAGCCCTCTACACCGAAGGCTGGGATCGCCACGTGGTCGCCAGCGGCATGGAGGCCAAGCGCACCAAGATGCTGATCAATCGCCAGCGCATCTACCCGCCGCGCACCGGCCGGCCCGACGACATCCATGTGGCCGCAGCACCGGAGGTTCAGCAGCCCCCGCCGCGCCGCTGAGCGATTCCCCCACCCCCACGACGCACCAGAACGCAGGGCTGGGAAGGATGAGTGGCAATGGTGGCACCCGAATCTCGATCGATCGTCGTGGCGGACGCTACGAAATAGGAGCCACGCCTTCGGCCCTCAGGCACCCACCTCCTGGAGGTCATCAGGACGTGATGTCGTGACGGATCGCGACCTCTTGGATGGAGTTGGCTACTCCGGGGGTACTCAGTCGGGGGCGATGGTGTGTAGCCTTCTGACCATGGGGTTCTCGGGGATGAGGGCCCGGGCGGACGTGGTTTGCGGAACAGTCCAAGAAAGCGTTAGGCGATGTGCACCACCACCAACTTGACCAAGGACACCCTCATGAACAACCTAAGAATCGCAACCTTCAACGTCGAGTGGATGGTTAATCTCTTCGAGAAGGGAAAGCCGATGCTCCGAACCAAGCCAGGCAAGGGGATGGGACGCTTCCCGACCAACCCCGCAGGCGTTGCCAAGCGAATCGCCGGCGTTATCGAAGATCTTGATGCCCACATCATCGGAATCCAAGAAGGACCGCGCCTGCTCGAGCAGATGCAGTTCTTCTCGGACAGTTTTCTTGGCGGTCGCTATACGGCCGCCGGGGTTGGGACAGGCTCTCAGAACATCTACACACTCGTCCGCAACGATTGTCCTGTAAAGGCAGAGCCTTACCAAGCTACGCACGTTTATTACAGACGCCTGCTGCGCCCCGTGGAGTTTCAGCCATGGGGCGAAGTGAACAAGCCAGTGAAGTACAAGATGGCACGCCCGCCGGCGCTACTTCGTTTAACGATTACTGGCAAGAAGGATCGAGTGCATCTCGTTGTAGCGCACACCAAGAGTCAGTTTACACAGGGCTTTAGCAAGTCGAAGTTCGAAGCACGTGAACCCGCTGCGATGAAGGAAGCCATTCTCTCGCGTCAGAAACTGAGTGCTGATATTGCTGCACTACGTCGACACATAACGAATGTGATTCTTGAACGCGAGAATGGCGCCGGCGCGATCGTCTTGGGCGATCTTAACGACGGATTTACACGCAGCGTCTTCGAGAAGGAGTTCCTGCAGCAAAGCCTGGTCGATGAACTTCGTGGCAGTTTTCGTAGGCAAAGCGCATTGCTTGATCATGTCCTGGATGAAGCGCAGCTTCGAGCCAAAGATGCTTTCACCGTCGAGTTTCGCAGTCCCGAGAAGCGGGGTATCACGCGCGAGCTGATCGACCACATCCTGGTGACTCCGGCGATACGCAGGCAAGGCTTCTGGTTGTGCTTGAAGTCGGGGAAGGCGCGTATTGCACACGACGAGTGGAAGAAGCACGTTACCGGTACGGGCGCAAAGGGCGACGACCGTCCAAGTGATCACATTCCGGTCATCGCCGACTTCGATGTGGCTTAGGGAAGCTCTGGGCACAGGATGTTAAGTGCCTCTTGAGAGCGGCAAAGCTGCCTTTGTCCTTGATTTGCCTCTGAGGCCGGAAATTGTTGGTTCTATAGGCTCATTTCGGGACCATCTGGCTGGTATTTAAGCCCGAATCGAGGTGTTTGGGCACACTGTCCCCATCCTCAGCCTGTAGCGAGTATCTGCCGCCGTGCCAGGAACAGATTCGCCAGAGCTGCAATCACATTGATCTTGCAGCTGTTCTTGGCCAGGCCACGCAGCCGCGTTTTATAGAAGCCGAACTGCTGCTATGGCCTCCGGCCAACTTCGTCTAGATCACCCGGAAGGGGTGCTCAACTTTGGAGCGGATATGAGCTTTGGCGGTCTCGATCAGATCCTGCAGCCTTCCATCTGGGGTGTCTGGTAACGCCCGGCGTTTCCCCAGCCGCATCGCCACCCGGAACTCCGGGGTCTTGCTCGTCATTTCGGGCCGTTTGGCGATCCCCTGGTAACCGGCGTCGGCGTAGACCACGTCCTCATCACCATGCAGCAGCTCAGCAGCTGGGGGTGAGATCGTGCACGTTGGCGGCCGTGGTAGCGACTGAATGGATCAGGCCGGAGTCCTTGTCGACGCCGATATGGACTTTCATCCCGCAGTACCACTGGTTGCCCTTCTTGGTTTGGTGCATCTCTGGATCGCGCTTCCCGCCTTTGTTTTTGGTGGAGCTGGGCGCCGCTATTAAGGTGGCATCCACGATCGTGCCCTGGCGCATCGTCATGCCCCGTGCGCTGAGATGGGCCTTAACGGTCTCAAAGATATGCTCGCCAAGCTCGTGCTGCTCAAGGAGGTGCCGGAACGCCAGGATCGTGGTCTCATCAGGGATCCGGTCGCTGATCAGATCGATGCCGGCAAAGCGGCGCATGGTGGGTACCTCGATCAGGGCCTCTTCCATGGCGGGATCACTGAGTGAATACCACTGCTGCAGCAGATGGATCCGCAGCATGGTGCCCAATGGATAGGCAGGCCTGCCGCCCTTCTTGCTGGTCTTGGGGTAGTGGGGCTCAATCAGAACGAGAAGGGCCTGCCAAGGCACCACCACCTCCATCTCGGCCAGGAACTTCTCGCGCTTGGTGCGTTTCTAGTGCCTCCGGCACGCTCGGCCTGCGGCCGAGGTAGGGCGGTGGTCTGCTCGTAGTCAGAAAAGCCGAGTTGCTTGCCGCCCATCACCCCAGTCCAGCCAGCGATCACTAAGCCATTGTCCCGCGGCTGGGCTGGATTCTCCAGGGTCTCCCTAACGGAGTGGGGAGCTCCTGGCAGTTCGCACAATCCGAACGTATCGGGGCAGGTCGGCGGCCAGTTGCAGTTTGATGCCGCCACGATGGCCACGTTGGTGCAGTACATCAACGGCCACTACTGCGACATCACGTTCAACGCCGGTACCACCACCAGCAGTGGCGGCAGTGGCAATCCGAATTCTTCCAACTGGGCCCCGGTCGGTGTCGGTGGCTGCTATTTCGAATGGAGCGACGAGTGGTGGAAACTTGATACCTACTACCAAGGCAACCAATGCCCGGCCACCGTGCAGCAACCGGGCGTATCCCAGAACGCTGCCTTCCCCGGCGGCTGGGGCGACGAAGAGAGCCTTGGTCTGAACCAAGTGGCTCCCGATGCCAGCCTCTGCCCGCCGAATCAGCGCACCACTCCACCGGGTGGAGGATGCCCCGGTCCGTGGAACTTTTCCGCGAATCAGCCGTATCCGCCCGACGTTCTGACGCTGCGCTCAAGCGGACAGGCCCTGGGCAAGCTGATGGCGGAGTGAGTCCCGATGGGGGGCATGGTCTTCCGTGCCCCTTCGAGCAGCTCCATCCAGCCACGGGCTCTTAGCTGGGCTCCACCCACAGCACCGGATCCCCC
This sequence comes from Cyanobium sp., assembly GCA_046080685.1. Taxonomy (GTDB): domain Bacteria; phylum Cyanobacteriota; class Cyanobacteriia; order PCC-6307; family Cyanobiaceae; genus Cyanobium. The sequence continues at coordinate 6,199 of JBJTUJ010000243.1, forward strand.
AGCGCCACGGGCCCGGGGGTGAGCACCGAGAGCCGGATGCCCGCCACCACCTTGTTGTGGCGGGCGGTGGCCCGCAGGATGCCGATCTCCTGCGGCAGCTCGCCCTGGGGCAGGGTGGTGACCACGCAGCGGGGGCAGCCGCCATCCACGAGCAGCTCCAGGCTCTCGCCCAGCCGCAGCACCCCGCCCACCCAGTCCTCCTCCACGAAGCCCGTTGCCTCACCGGTGTCGATCAGCAGGTTGGGGCGGAAGCGCTCCACGGCGAAATCCATTGACGGCTCCAGTCGCTGCAGCTCGGCGAGGGTGGCGGTGCTGATCGCGTGGATGGGGCAGGCGTCGAAGAAGGTGCCCGCCGGCAGCACCAGCTCGTTCACCACGTTCTGGAACTGCCGCTCCTTCACATCCGGCCAGTACTGATCGAGGCTGGCCCCTTCCGGCGGCCGGTCGAGCAGGCTCACGCTGCGCCCCATCCAGGCGCTGAGCCGTTCGTTCACATCCGCATCGTCGCTGCGCAGCTCCGGCGGGTCATCGGCGGCGGTTGCCGCCCGCATCGCCACCGGCACCGAGGTCGACTCCGGCTGCGGCTCCGCCAGGAAACGGGCCCGGAAACCCAGCAACTCCTTCCACAGCAGCGGATTCTTGGCGCTCGCCACCCGCGCGGTGGCGTGATCCCACAGGGCCCAGGCCCGGTCGCCGCATACGCCGCGTCCGTCCACCTGCAGTTGCTCGAGCCGCTCGCCCAGCATCGATTTGACCGGATAGCGCCAGAGCGCCCCCACCCGTCCTACGAGCTGGCCTGTCATCCGTTGCGCCGGCCCGGGGCCGGAAGTGGTGGTGCCATCCAACGCGCGCTGGCCGCCAGCCGGCGTTCACGGCAGACGGTTGCAGCGCTGTTCAGGCCGGCTGCGCAGGAACAAATGCTGGAGCATCACGAACTTCCCTTCAACGCAAGGATTGAAGCTTGGCTTGCTTCGTGGTTTCCGGTTGGCGGGGATAGGATCGCTCCCACGCGTTTCTGGCTTTCAAGCGAAGCAATGCCCCGGAACTCCTGGATGTAAAAACTATGACTTCAGAAGAACGCAGCCGGCGCATGAAGGTCGGGCGTGCTGTGCCGAGGTGGTGGATTCCTGATTTCAACCTCACCCACAGGAATTCGAACCGGGCGTCCGCTCATCGGTCCAGCAGAATCAGCAGGTCGGATCGTCAGATTCCCCGCGACCTTCGTCAACGGAAGCGGCGATCACGCCGAATGAACCAGTGGCAGAAGCTATTCGCTCCGCCCAAGGATCTTCGCCTGCTCCAGAACGGTGTGGCCATTCTTCTCATGATCCTTGGACTGCTGATCGGTGGTCCCATCGGTTTCGCCATCGGGGCCTGCATCGGTCTTGCGCTGCTGCTGCTTCGCCTGCCATCCCCATGATCATCCGGATCTTCCGCATGGAGATCCACTCCGCCACCCGGGCAGCTTTTGAGGCCGACTGGCTGGTCGCCGAACACCTACGCGATGATCAGCCGATGGCGTGATCAGGAGGCGCTCGTCGCCTTCGCGGGCCCCCAATGGAATCGGCCGGTGATTCCAGCCGGGATGGAGCCCTACGGCACGGCCTGCTCCGTTGAACACTTACGTTATCCACTAGCCTCCAGCAGGCGAACCTGAAGACCCTGGAACCGCTTGAAGGTGATCATTCTCGGCAATGCCCGAGCAGGCAAGACCACCCTGAAAAGGACGCTGATGGCCAGCCATCCTGCCGCCCTGTTGTCGCTCGACGAGGTGGCGTTTCAGGGCGGCACGTAATGGCGGCCTTCTTTACGGATTGATGGGTAGTGCCTACCTCGTCTATGTCAAGCGGCAGGGCGAGACATGGGTCATCTTTGCTGGCTTCATCCTGCTGATCTTTCCCTACGTCTTCTCGAATGGTCGGCTCACCGTGCTTGTCGGCACGCTGCTGCTGCTTCTTCCCCTCGCCGAACGCAACGACTGCTTCTGAGGGCACGGCGGCTGCCGGGCGGTCGGCTACTCCTGATCCGTCAGCCGCCCCGCCTGTTCCGGGAACGGCGTGTCTGGGGGAAGCACCCCAGAACCGCTAGAAAAAGGCAGGCTCCACCGATTCCGGGTGATCCTCGACCGCCTGCAGCGCCTGTTCACGGCGCCCCTGTTCCCCCTGGGGCGGCAGAGCCTCTCCCTGCTGTGGATCCTGCAGGTTCTGGCCCTGCTGGTGATGGTGAGCCTGGCGGCGCGGTGGCTGCGGCGGCTGCTGGCCCAGCGGGTGCTGCTCTGGTTCGGCCTGCCCGAGGGCCGCCGCGAGGCGATCACCACCCTGCTGTCGATGGGCCTGGCGGCCCTGGGCTACGTGGTGGTGGTGCAGGGGATGGGGCTCGATTTCGGTGCCCTGGCCGTGCTCTTCGGCGCCGTTGGTGTGGGTGTGGGCTTCGGACTCCAGGAGCTCACCCGCAACCTCAGCAGCGGCCTCACCCTGCTGATGGAAGGCAAGCTCAAGGTGGGCGAGCTGATCGAGTTCGATAACACCACCGGCACCATCCGCGAGATCTCGATCCGCTCCATCGTGATCCGCACCTTCCAAGGCTCGGAGATCGTGGTGCCGAATTCGGCCATCACCAACGGCCCGGTTAAGAACCTCAGCTACATCACGTCCGATGGCCGGGTGGATGTGATGGTGATCGTGGCCCACGGCAGCGACCCCCTGGCCGTGACCGAGGTGCTGCTGGCGGCGGCCCTCGATGAGCCTGCCGTGCTGGACGATCCGCCGCCGAAGGTGCTGCTCCACGGCCTGGAGGAACGGGGTCTGGTGTTCGAGCTCTGGGCCTGGACCTCGGCGATCCACACCCGCCTGGCCCTGCGCAGCTCCCTCAACTACGCCATCGAGGAGGGGCTGCGGCAGCGCGCCATCGAGCTGGCCGGAGCACGCCAGCAGGTGCAGCTTCTCGATTCCCGCACAGGCGCGCCGGCCCCGGCAACGGATCCGGCCCCGGTGCCCACCCCCGCCGCCAGCCAGCGCCAGGAGCGGTGCTGCCTGCAGGACGAACTTCCTGCCATCCGAGGTTCCGCAGCATGGATCGCCGCAGGGCGCGGGAGCTGGTGGGCAGCGGTGCGCGGCGCACCATCCCCGCCGGCAGCGTGCTCATCCGCCAGGGGGAGGAAGGAAAGGCCTTCCACCTCGTGCTCTCGGGTCAGGTGGAAGCCATCCACGCCACCGAAAGCGTGAGTCACAGGCTGTTCACCTTCAGCGCGGGGGAATTCTTCGGTGAACTGCCGCTGCTGATGCAGGTGCCCTACCCCACCACGATGATCGCACCGGTGGCGACCGCCCTGTTCGTGATCCCCAGCGGCAGCTTCCGCGCCCTGCTGGCGTCCCATCCCGAGTTCGCCGATCTGGTGGCCGCGGAGGTGGCCCGCCGCAGCGATGTGCTGCGCAGCTACCAGGACTGCCTGCGCCAGCGCGGCCTCCTGGATGACACCGACATGCGCCACCCCCTGCAGTGGTTCCGGGAGCGGTTGCGGCGAGTGCTGGCGGGCCGACCAGCGCCGGTGCCGGAGGAGATGGCGGAGGTGGGCGGCTCCTAGGAGTGCTGGTGGCCGTCTCCGTCCACCGGTGTCCAGCGGATCGTGAGGATCGTGCAGGGTTCGTCCACGAACCAGCGATGGTGAAGGCTCGGGCCCCAGATCACGAAGTCCCCATGCCTGTCCAGGGTGTGGCGAACCAGTCCCCGGTGAGAGAAGGAGGGTTCGGGGGAGAACTCCAGCCTGAAGCGCCCGCCCTCGCTCACCAGCAGCGAGATCGTGCGGCCTTCACTGCAGGGCTTGCCGGTGCCCCGGGGATCTTGGGCCGGATGCGTCATCCACTTCACCTGAAGCCCCCGGGCCAGGGCGTCCGGGGGAAGGAAGCGCAGATTCACAGGGCCGGGATCAGCGCTCCGGGTCCAGTCGCCGAAGCCTATGAACCATCCGGTGCCGCCGGTGTCCACGGCTCCGGCATTGCCGACTTCGATCTCCATGGGGGCAGGGAAGCGGCTACGGAGCGTCCTGAGTCTTGCTGCTGCCGCCCCCATGCCCCTGGCCGTGTTGGAAGAGGTTCGGATCCCAGTAGACGAAGATCGACTCCTTGCGCAGCCGATAGATCTGGCCCCGCTCGCCCAGCGAGCTCACGTCACGCTGGACCGGTTGGCCCTGCTGATCCCTGTGGGTGTTGGGGCCATTGCCCACTGGACTGAGGTCGTAGCGCCTGCCGTTCGGCAGGGTGATCCACACGAAGCCCTGGCGCTGGGAGAAGGTGCACGGCCCCAAGCTCGTTGCCGTGTCACTGCCGGCGGGGTAGATGCTGCAGCTGGCCTTCACCGAGTCGGCACGCCCGGGTGCCCCCGCCCCGATCAGGCACAGGGCCATCGCTCCGGACGCCAGGAAGGTGCCCGCGTTCAACATCAGCAAACGGCTGGGCAGGCTCAGAAACCCTAGGCAGACCCCGCCACTGCGACAGGGATCACAAAAGCCCGGATCGTGCGGCCCGCAGGCCCTCGCGCAGCCGCCTGATGGCCTCCGCCAGGTCCGTGGCGTTGAGCATCCCGTAGCTGAGGCGCAGCAGGGCCCGCCCCGGTGCGCTCACCAGAGCGAAGCTCTCCCCCGGCAGGGTCGCCACGCCGTGCTCCAGCACCAGATGCTTCACCAGCGCCTCCCCGGCCAGGGAAGCCGGCGCGTCCAGCAGCCCGTAGAAGGCGCCATCGGGTTCGGCCCACAGCCTCAGGTCTTCCGCCGGATCGGCCGCCGCCAGCAGCGCCAGCAGCTGGCGCCGCCGCTCGCCCAGGGCCGCGACCCGGGGGGCCAGCCAGTCCTCCCCCGCCGCCAGCGCCGCCACCGCCGCGCGCTGCAGCAGCCGGGGCGGGCAGATCAGCACCGTGTCCTGCACCTTCGCCAGCGCCTCCATCAGGTCCGCCGGCACCACCGCCCAGCCCAGCCGCCAGCCCGCCATGCCGTAGGCCTTCGACAGCGTCTGCAGCGTGACTGTGTGGGCACCGCTGCCGCTGGCGGCGCCGGGGCTGCGGTGCGGCACCGCGCCATGCACGAAGGCGGCGTAGGCCTCGTCGCTGATGTGCAGCAGCCCGTGGCGGGCGCAGAGGCGGTTGATCGCCGCCAGCACCTCCGGCGCCACCACCACGCCGGTGGGATTGCCCGGCGAGATCGTCACGATCGCCCGGGTGCGGGGCGTGATCGCCGCCACCAGCCGCTCCGGATCCAGCTGGGGCCCCGCCTCCACCCCCACCGGCACTCCGCCCGCCAGCTGCACCGCCATCGCGTGGTTGAAGTACCAGGGCAGGGGCAGGATCACCTCGTCGCCCGGATCGAGCAGCGCCTGGACCACGGCGTTGAACGCCATGTTGCTGCCGGCGGTGATCAGCACGGCACTCCCCTCCAGGTCGATGCCCCAGCACTCCCGCAGCTGCCGCTCCACCGCCTGGCGCAGCTCCGGATCGCCCTCCACGGCGCCGTAGCGATCGATCGCCGCTGCCGCCGCCGGATCCCGTGCCGCCGCCGCCAGCGCCTCGCTCACCGCCGCCGCCACCCCCGGCGGCGGGCCCCATCCCACCATTCCCTGGGCCAGGGAGAGGGCGCCGGGTCTTTGCGCCAGCCAGCGGCCCACCCGGGGAATCACCGGGTCGAGCACGGCATCCATCCGCTCGGCGGCGGCCATGGCACGGGGGCGCGGCAGTCCCTCAGCCTCCCACCTTCGCCTGCTCGTCCCACGGCAGGAACACCTCCAGCAGGGCGCCGCCATCGGGATGGTTGCCCGCCTGCACCCGTCCGCCGTGGGTCACCACGATCTGCTGCACGATCGCCAGCCCCAGGCCGCTGCCGCCCCGGCCGCTGCGCATCCGCGCCGGATCGCCGCGGTAGAAGCGCTCGAACAGGTGCTGGCGGTCCTCCTCGCTCAGGCCCGGCCCCTGGTCAAGCACGCTCAGCCGGCACCAACCCGGGGAGCGCTGCAGCCCCACCTTCACCTGGCCGCCATCGGGGCTGTAGCGCACGGCGTTGTCGAGCAGGTTCAGCAGCACCCGGTGCAGCCGTGAAGGATCCCCCGGCACCTTGAGACCGGCCGGCGGCGCCTCCAGCCGGATCCCCCGCTGCTCCGCCAGCGGCCGCAGGCCGCTCCACACCCTCTCCAGCAGCGCCGCCAGGTCCACCGCTTCCCGCCGCAGGCCGCCCCCGGGCAGGGTGTTCTCCAGCCGCGACAGCTCCAGCAGATCCCCCACCAGCTCCTGCAGCCGCAGCAGCTCCCGCTGCAGCCGCTCCACCAGCACCACGTTGCCGCTGGTGACCCGGGCCGCCAGGCTGTCGCCCACCAGCAGCAGGGCCGTCAGCGGGGTCTTGAGCTCGTGGGCCACATCGCTCACCCACCGCTCCTGCTGCTCCAGCTGGGCCTCGAGCGAGCGGCGGCTCTGCAGCAGCACAGCCACCCAGTTCTGCTCGCCTGGCAGGGCCACCAGCTCCAGGTCCTCCTCCCCCGGCTGCCAGGCCAGCCGCTGGGGCCTGCCCAGGCGGCGGGCATCGCGCACCAGGGTCGCCAGCTCCGGCGCCGGGCAGACCGCCGCCAGGGGGACCCGGGGCATCGCTGGACGCGATGGCGCCGTGGTGTCCGACACCTGCAGCAGCCGCTCCGCCCGCGGATTGATCAGGCGAACGCCATCCTCACCATCCACGATCAGCCAGCCCCCCGGGGCCGCCTGAATCCACTGGCGCAGCTGGTCCAGGCCCGGACCGGCGCCACGCCGCTCCGTTCCGCGCGTGCGGCGGCCGAGCCACCAGCCCAGCACCAGGGCGGCGCAGGCCGCGAGCAGCAGATCCATCCGGGCCGTGGTCAGCCGAAGCGATAGCCGAAGCCCCGCACCGTGATCAGGTGCTCGGGCGCCGACGGGTTCCGCTCCAGCTTCTCGCGCAGCCAGCGGATGTGCACGTCGACCGTTTTGCTGTCACCGAAGTAGTCGAAGCCCCACACCTGTTCGAGCAGCTTGTCGCGGCTCCACACCCGCCGGGGATGCTGCATGAACAGCTCCAGCAGCCGGTATTCCTTCGGCGAGAGGTTCACCTCCTGCCCGTCGCGGGTGACGCGGCATTCCTCCGGGTAGAGACGCAGATTGGCGTGCTCCAGCACCCGCACCATCGGCTGGGGGGTGGCACTGCGCCGCAGCAGCGCCCGGCAGCGGGCCACCAGCTCGCGCATGCCGAAGGGCTTGGTGAGGTAGTCGTCGGCCCCCACCTCCAGCCCCAGAACCCGGTCGGTCTCGCTGTCGCGGGCGCTGACCACCAGGATCGGCGTGCCATCCCCCGCCTGGCGCAGCTGGCGGCAGATCTCCATCCCTCCCAGTCCGGGCAGCATCAGATCCAGCACCACCAGCGCGAAGCGCTGGCCCATGGACGCCTGACGCAGGGTGTCGAGCGCCTCGCGGCCATCGCCGCATGCCGTGACGGCGTAGCCCTCCAGCAGCAGGGCGTCGCGGATGGTTTCGCGAATCGTCTCGTCGTCCTCGACGACAAGAAGGGACTCTGTCATGGCCCCATTCTCTCCCGGCAGCGCGGTGCCCCAGAACAGCGAGGGCCGCGGCGTGATGACCTGGGTCAACGGGAGCGGGGGAGGTGGCTCACCACCAGGCGACGCTGATTGTCGATCTGGAGCCAGCCCTCCTCCTTCAGACAGCCGATCACCCGGGTGACGGTGACGCGGGTGGTGGCCAGGGCGCTGGCGATCTCCTGGTGGGTGAGACGCAGGTTCAGCCGCAGACCGTCGTCGCAGGGGTGGCCGTACTCGCTGGCGAGCAGTTCGAGGAAGCCCCGCACCCTCTCCTCCACGCGCCGCAGGCCCATCAGCCCCAGTAGGGCCTGGCTCTGGCGATGGCGCAGGGTCACCGCCTGCAGCAGCGCACCGGCCAGGGCCGGATCCTGCTGGATCTCGGTGCTCGACAGACAGAGAAGATCGCTGGCGCAGAGGGTGCGGGCTTCCTGGGCCTCGACCCCGGAGAGGGGATCGCCGAAGGGCTCGTTCGGACCTGCCAGGCCCAGCAGCAGGTCGTCGCCGTGGATGGTGATCGCTCCCAGCTTCACCATCCCCCGCACCACCAGCCAAACGTGGTTGCGCAGCAGAGGCACGCTGCTGCCCGCGGGCAGGGACACCAGGCTGCGGCGGCGGTAGCAGGATTCGAGCAGGTCGCGGAAGCCGTCATGGGCTCCGGCTTCACGGGAGGGCGTGAGCACCATGGGGACGACCGATGGGGTTGGCGTGAGTGTATGAGGCGCAACCGGCGTTCTCGATCAAGCCGTGGTACGCGTCGGGTTAAGAGTGGGCAAAGACTCCTGATCCTGCCCGGTTCCCGGTAGGAAGGGGAGGCCGCCCCGGCCCGCCGCCTGGACTCCTCCCCGGCCCCCCGCCAGGCCCCCTATGGACGCCACACCCGCCGCCCCAGCCGCGCCGCTCACCATCGCCTTCTTCGGCCTCGGCGCCGTGGGCTCCTCGATGCTGATCTGCCTCTCGGAGCTCGCCGAGCGTGATGAGGTGCCGCTGCGGTTCGTGGTGGTCGTGCTCAACGTCGACCTGGCCCGCGATGCCCTCTTCCACGCCGAGCGCCTGTTCGATCGCATCGACTTCATCGGCCTGCCCGATTTCGCCCCCCTGTTCGAGGGCACCGCCCCGGAACGGGAGCGGCTGAACGGCGCCCACGTGCTGGTGAACGCTGCCTACCCCGGTTTCAACCGCCCCCTGCTCGAGCTCGGCCTCGCCCTCGGCGCCCACGTGGTGGATCTGGCCTCGGACCTGTACGAACCCGAGACCGAGCGCAGCCTCACCTTCTTCCAGTACGCCTTCGACCAGGCCTATCGCGCCCGCGGCCGCACGGCCCTGATCAATCTCGGCATCTCTCCGGGCGTCACCATTTCCTGATCGGCTTGCGCCTGCACCAGCTGCGGGGCTGCCGCCGCCGCGACCTGGAGATCGAGAGGGTCGACCTCTATCTGCTCGAGGACATCGACTCCGACGAGATCGTGTTCTCCTGGTCGCCGTTGGTGGCCCTGGAGGAGCTGGCGGAGCGGCCGCGGCTGCTGCGCGACGGCCGCATCCAGGTGCTCGATCCCTTCAGCGCCGCCCGCGAGCACCACTTCCCCGGCGAGGTGGAGGCCACCCGCCAGTACCCCCTCTACCAGGAGGAGCTGCTGTCGCTGCACCGCTCCTTCCCCGAGATCGAGTCGATCGGCGTGTACACCGGCGGCTCCGAGGTGGAGCTGGTGAAGGCCCTGTTCCAGCTCAACCTGCTCTCCAAGCGCACCCTGCCGCAGCAGAGCGAGCTCACGGTGGAGGCGATGGTGCGGGCGATCCTGCCGGGCATGAACAAGCCGCGTCGGATCGAGGAGTTCCTGCGCAGCGGCGTGATCCGCCGCGCCCACTTCGCCGCCGCCGCCGAGATCCGCTACACCGAGAATGTGCGCAACGACCGCCAGGTCACGGTGGAAACGGTGGGGCTCAGCTTCCTGCGCTATCGGGGCCTGCTCGGCAGCCCCTACGCCGGCGCCACCTACATCTCCTATCCCACCGCCGTGGGCGCGGCGATCCTCGCCTGGCACGCCCTGGGTTTCCTGCGCGAGGACGGCGGCAGCCTGGAGGGGGTGGTCACAGGCGAGGACCTGGCGCGGCTTCTGCCCCAGTCGCGCGCCGACGCCATCCGCCGCGATCTGGTGGCCTGGGACATCGACCTGTTCGAGACCGTGCGCGACGCCACGCCGGTGTAGGGCCGGGGCTGGGTCCTCTCAGGGCAGCACCGCGGCGCCGGCCGCCACCGTCACCGGCTGGTCGGCCGCATAGTCCGCCGCATGGCGGCGCAGCTTCTCCCGCTCCTCGTCGGTGCGGGTGCAGGCGAAGCCGTAGCGGGCCCGCACCCGTTCCGAGGCCTCGTGCAGAGCCTTCATCCCCCGCTGCTCCAGCTCCCCCACCGACAGGGTGGTGCCCGGGGGCAGGTGCTCCAGGATCACGCTGGAGGGCGAGTAGAGCTCGCTGGTGCGGCCGTCGGGCCACTGCAGGGTGAGCAGAACTTCCGGCACGGGATGCAGGGATGGCGGCCGGCTGATCCTGCCGCCCCTGCCATGGCCGCACGGTTGTGTCGGCGACGCTGTGGCGACGGCTGTGGCGGGGCTCAGGCCGGGAGGGCGGCGAAGCCGGTGAGGGGCTCGTGCTCCTGCCACAGGGCGCCCACCTCACCGCCGTGCTGGAGCTCCAGGGCAGGTGGCCCGGCGTGGAAGCCGCCGATCCGGGCGCAGAGCAGCTCTGGCCAGGGGGCGCACAGCCGCTGCAGTGCCGCCAGCCGCTCCGGTCGCACCGCCAGCAGATAGCCGAAGCTGGGGAAGCAGGTGAGCCAGGCCTCCAGCTCCACCCCGGCCGGCGGTGCGATCGCCTCCAGATCCAGCCGCAGCGTGCAGCCGGCCGCCTCTGCGAACATCACCGCCGTGCCGGCCAGGCCGCCCATGCTGATGTCCTTGGCGCCGTGGGCCAGCCCTTCCCCCGCCAGCTGCGGCAGCAACGCCAGCTGGCGGCGCAGCCGCTCCGGCTCGGCCGAGGTAGCCGCATCCCAG
>JBJTUJ010000244.1:0-6368 GCA_046080685.1 Cyanobium sp.
GGCATTGCCGCGGGCCATCAGATCGTTGCGGTCCACCGGCACCCCCAGGACCCGGGCGCGATCGAGGGCGAAGGCCAGCTGCACGACCATCGGCTGCTCGCTCCAGAGGGTGCCGTCGTTGTCGAAGACGGCGATCCGCTCTTCGGCAGGCACGAACTGCGGACTGCCCGGGGTGCTCACCGCCCGCAGGAAGGCGAGGATGCGATCCCGGGAAGGCCCCGGACGCCAGGAGGGCAGCGGATCGGACGGTGACGCCGACGGAGTTGACGACTGAGCTGCCGACAACGCTGGTTGACGCTGAGCCGATGGCGCTGGCGCCAGCGCCGGGGCAGCGCGCCCGGCACGCCGGCCCAGCAGGGGCAGCAGCAGGGCCCCCGCCAGCACCAGGCGACGGGAGAGGGCAGGCAGCATCGATCCCAGTCGAGGGGCAGAGGCAGGCTGCGATCGGAAGGGGAAGGTGGCCATGGTCGTCGTCAGCGGGCCACCAGACCCAGGATCAGCAGCAGCAGAGCGAAGGCCCCGATGCCGGTGATCGCCACGGCGGTGGCCCTGGCGATCGAGCGCTGCTCGACCACATAGACGAAGTCGTCGCGCAGGCGCCTGAGCTCTTGGCGGTGCTGGGCGGTGGCGGCCGCCATCGCCAGGATGCCAGTGATCACGAAGGCCATCGCCACCAGGCGCACCCCCAGTTCGGCATGGCTGCCGGCGCCTTTGGTGCTGCGATCGATGGCGGCGATGATCTTGTCGAGGCCGAAACCGAAGCTGATCAGCGAGAGGCAGGTGCGCACCCAGGCCATCAGGGTGCGGTCCGCCGCATTGCGGTTGCGCTGCTTGGCCAGCTCGTTGGTGAGATTGGGCGGCACCATCGGCGGCTCAGGCCTGGAGAGAGATCGGAGAACGCCGCTCCTGCTCCATCCGCACCTCCGCCTCGATCTCGCGGCTGAGGAACACGTTGAGGAAGGTGCGGATGATCGCCACCACGCCGAGCTGGATCAGATTCGCCTGGGAGGGGCTGGTGGTGGTGGCAACGATGTCAGCCCCGAGCTGGAACTCCAGGGCCAGGGCCAGCCAGCTGCCGAAGGTGAGCCGGGCCCGGTTGGAGGGCCGCTCCGGCAGACGCCGCCCGAACTGGGGCACGGCCTGACGGAGCGTGGCCAGCAGCCCTCCGAGCACCGTGAGCACCGAGAGAGATTCCAGCAGCACACGGGTGGCGGTGGCCAGGTGGAACAGCACCGCCTCGATTCCCTCGATCGACTCCATGGTGATGTCGGCAGGAGCAGCCGCCGCAACCTTAGTGACGACAAGCCAGGTCCGCCCTTGCTCGCAATCCGTATGTGTACGGAAGGAGAAGCAGGCCGCCCCCGCTAGGGTCATGGGGTTCATGGGTCGCCGGCATGGCCGTGCTCAACCGCTGCGCCATCGCAGTGGCCCCCCTTGAGCCGATGCGCGCCTGGACCCGCCCCTTCCAGAACCGCGAGGACATGGAGGGGCTGGGCGAGGAGGAGAGCTTGTACCTCGTTCCCACCTTCGACGACGAGAACGAGGCCCAGCGCTGCATTGATCAGCATTGCGCGGCCATCTTCCGCGCCGAGCTGGAGCTGTGGTGCCGGGATCGCCGGCTCTGGCCCGAGCCGCTGGGCCCGGAGCTCTTTCATCGCTGGTTCCGGGTGCGCCTCTTCCCGCTCGTGGAGGATCTCGCCGAAACTCCGCTCCAGGCCTATGACCAGGAAGGGATTCTCTTCCCGCTACCGGACGTCTCCGCGTCCTGACGCCAGGTTTCCATGCTGTTCCGCATCCGCCACGTTCTCCGCTATGCCTACGAGCGTCCGGTGTTCCTCGAGCCCACCACCCTGCGGCTCACCCCCCGGCAGGACGCCATGCAGAAGGTGCTCTCCTATGAGATGAGGGTGCTGCAACGGGCGGCGGGGGAAACGCGGGTGCTGGAGGCCGATGGCAATGAAGCGGTGGTGCTGTGGTTCGACGAACCGCGCGATCAGCTCACCGTGGAGGTGGACATGGAGGTGGAAACCCTGCGGCACAACCCCTTCGACTGGATCGTCACCCATGGGCCGGCGATGACCCTGCCCGTGACCTATCCCGAGATGGAGCACCGCTCGCTGGCGGGCTCCGTTGACCCTCGAGGGGTGGACCCGGAGGTGGCGGCCTGGGCCGCCGAACGGGCGGGGGAGGTAGGGGGGAGCGCCACCGACTTCCTGGTGCATCTGGCCGCCACGATCCATCAGGAGTTCCACCACGTGGGCCGGCCCGAAGGTGAGGCCCTGCCGCCGTCGCAAACCCTTGAGCACCGCAGCGGCGCCTGCCGCGACACGGCCCTGCTCTATGTGGCCGCCTGCCGCAGCCAGGGCCTGGCGGCCCGCTTCGTGAGCGGCTATTCCATGCACCACCCACCAGAGGTGAGCGAGCACGAACTGCATGCCTGGGCCGAGGTGTACGTGCCGGGTGGGGGCTGGCGGGGCTACGACCCGAGCCTGGGGCTGGCCGTGGCCGATGGGCACGTGGTCCTGGCCGCTGCTCCCGACCCCCTGCTGGCAGCCCCGTTCAGCGGCCACTACCGGGGCACCGGCGTGGGTTCCAGCCTCGACTACCGGGTGGAGCTCCATGCGGCTGACGCCACGTCCCACGACTGGTGAGCGATCAGGGGTTGCAGAGGGGGCAGTGGCCAGGATCGGCCTGCTTCAGGCCATCGCGGCGCCTGCGGCGCTCGCGGTGATTACAGGCGACACAGCCCAGCACCTCCCAGAGGAGCAGGTTGGTGGGGGTGCCGCACCAGGCGCACGGCAGCCCGGGCAGAACCTCCAGCACCCCGAAGCCCGGGCTGCGGCAGGCGGGGCAGGGAGTGGCCACACGCCGCACCAGCCGGAAGGCAAGCCGGCGGATGCAGGCCATGCGGGTGGGATTGCAGTGGGCCCGCATGTCGGTCTCCAGCAGGGCGCAGCCGTCGCTGGAGCGCTCCATCGCCGCCACCACGGCGTCGAGCAGATCGGGCGGAGTGTGCAGTCCCTTGCGCGGCAACGCGTCGCACGGGCCGGCGGCATGCGGACGTACGAGCAGGGCATGGCCGGGGAAGCCCACCGCCTGCAACCATCGCGCCAGGTCCGGACCCGGCACGGCGCAACCGCTCTTCCCGGCCAGATCGGCTGCCGCTACCCGCCGATGGGCGAAGTTGGTGCGGCAGGCCTGGAGCACCTCCTCGATCGTCAGTCCCCGCTCCCGATCCAGGAACACCATGGTTTCGATCCCCACCGGCAGCATCGGAACCAGCGGATGGGGTCCGAAGCTGCCCTCACTGGCAATCGCGAGGCCGGTGCCGCCATGGAGGAGGGCCAGCTCCGCCTTGGCCAGGCAGGCCTGCCGGGCGGTGCCCGGTCGGGGCACCGTGCCGCAGAAGCTGCCCAGCGCGTCGGTGTCGATCTCGGGGAGATGCAGCAGCGAGGCACCGAGCCCGTGGTGGATCGCCCGACCCACCACGCGCTCCTTGCCATGGCGGGTGGCCATGGCAACGGCGGAACCGGCGTAGGGACTGGGATCGGCCAGGCCTTCAGAAGACACCGCGTCGGTGGGTGGAGGGGAGCTCTCAGGTGGACACGGGCAGGGGCTCGGCGGCCGGCAGTTCGGGTTCCGCCGGGATCACCAGACGGAGCAGGATCGGCGCCAGGAAGGTGGTGCCGATCACCATGAGAAGGATGGCGGCCTCCAACGCCGGGGTGAGAATGCCGGCCTGGCGGCCGAGGCCCAGGAAGATCAGGCCCACCTCGCCGCGGGGCATCATCCCCAGCCCCACCACCAGGCGGTTGGTGGGCTCCTTGCTGAAGTAACTCCAGCCGGCGGCGATCTTGCCGACGATCGACACGACCAGCAGGAACGCGGCCACGATCAGGCCTTCGCGGTTGGCGGGGTCGAAGGGATTGAGCACCGACAGATCCATGCCGGTGCCGATCAGCACGAAGAACACCGTGGCGAACAGGGCCACCAGCGGTTTCACAGCGGCATCGATGTCGTGGGTGTGCTTGGAGGCGCTCAGGATCAGACCTGCCGCGAAGGCCCCCAGGGCCGCTTCCAGGCCGATGGCCTGGGCGGCGAAGCAGCAGAGCGTGAGCACCACGAAGCTGGCCACGGCCACATCGCCGGGGGCCTTGAGCCGATCCACCACCCAGTCGAACAGAGGCGCTGCGGTGCGGCTGAGGAACAGGGCCACCGCCACGAACGCCACGGCCGCCAGACAGAGGCGCACCACCGGACCAAGGCTGAAGGCCCCACCGCCGACGACCGCCACCACGACGGCCAGGATCACGATGCCGAGGATGTCGTCGAGCACGGCGGCGCCGATCACGATCTGACCCTCGCTGCGCTTGAGCCACTTCAGCTCGCCGAACACGCTGGCGGTGATGCCGATCGAGGTGGCGGTCATCGCCGCACCGGCGAACACCGCCGGGATCAGCGGCACATGGAAGAGGTAATAGAGGCCCGCCGTGCCGAGCGCGAAGGGCAGCACCACACCGGTCACCGCAACCGTGCCCGCCTGAACGCCGACGGCCACCAACTCATCGAGTTCGCTCTCCAGGCCCGTGAGGAACAGCAGGGCATACAGACCCAGCTGGGAGACGGTCTGCAGGCTGGGGAAGGTTTCGTTGTAGACGTGGCGCACCGCCTCCGGCGTGATCTGGGTGAGGGATGCCACCAGGCCGGCGGCAGAGGCGCTGAGCTCCGCCTGGGCACCGGAGGGGACGATCAGCTGAAAGCCCGAGACGCCGATCAGCACACCGGCCACCAGCTCCCCGAGGATGGTGGGCAGCTGCAGCCGCACCATCAGTTCGGCGATGGCGCGGGCGGCGATGAAGATCACCAGGAAGCGACCGACCTGCAGCAGGGTTTCGGCAGCTTCCAGCTGATGGGAGCTGACTTCCAGCAGCAACGGTGGGAGTGGGAGCATCGGGGGCCTGTAAGGGTCACGGGGTTATAGGGATGGGTGGAGCCGACCTGGGGCGGCGAGGTCCTTGAGGTCTCAGGAGTGGCGGGTCAGGCCCCCTTGATTCGTCCGCTGGCGGTTTCGCTCGCTACCGTCCCGCAGGTCATTGCGACAGTGGGGCTGACCCCATGACGGCGATCCGACTGCTGGAGCTGCTGATCCTGCTGGCGGCGCTGGCCGGCTTCGCAGGCCTGCTGCTGCGGCGCAACCTGTTCCTCAAGGTGCTGGCCATGGACGTCACCGGCAGTGCCGTGGTGGCGCTGTTCGTGCTGTTCGCCGCCCGCTCCGGCCTGCGCAGCCCGATCCTGTCCCGTCTGGCCGATCCCGCCTCCCTCGGCCAGGCCAGCAGCGATCTGGCCGATCCGATCCCCCAGGCCGTGATCCTCACTGCCATCGTGATCGGCCTTTCAATCCAGGCGTTGCTGCTGGTGGTGATCACCCAATTGGCCCGCATCGACCCCACCCTTGATGCGTCCAGCTTCGAGCTCTCCGATCGCCCATGAGCGACCTGGCCAGCCTGAGCGACCAGTCGCTGGTGATCTGGCTGCTGGGGCCCTACCTGGCCGCCTTCGTGGTGGCGTTGCTGCCGGCACTCAGCACGGCGCTGATCCTGCTGTGCAGCCTGTCCACAGCCGCTCTGGGCAGCTGGGCCGTTCTGGGGAACACCCGGCTGGAGCTGCAGCTGCTTCAAGAGTACGGGGTCAGCCTCAGCTTCGATCCCCTCGCCGGCTGGTTGCTGCTGCTGGCTGGCCTGGTCTGCCTGGGCGTGTGGATCGAGGGCCGCAGGCAGGGCTGGGACCGCTCCGGCTGGCTGCTGCTGCTGCTGCTGCTCGGGGCTCTGAACACCAGCTTCCTCACAACCGATCTGGTCAGCCTCTACGTGAGCCTGGAGGTGGTGGCGATCAGCGCCTTCCTGCTGATCCTGCGGGGGGCGACCGCCAACGCGGGCTGGATCGCCCTTCGCTACCTGCTGGTGAGCAACACGGCGATGGGGCTGTATCTGATCGGCGCGGCGCTGGTCTATGCCCGGAGCGGTAGCTTCCGCTTCGATGCCCTCGCTGCCCTCTCTCCCGGCGCGCCGCTGGCCCTGGTGCTGGTGGGGCTGCTGACCAAGTCGGGCGTGTTCCTCAATGGCCTCTGGCTGCCGCGCACCCATGCCGAGGCCCCTGCCGAGGTGTCGGCGCTGCTCTCGGGTGTGGTGGTGAGCGCCGGGGCCCTGCCGCTGCTGCGCCTCGAGCAGCTCAATGGCGCCATCGCCGCCCTGGTGGCCCCGATCGGGCTGGCCAGCGCCGCCCTGGGCCTGATCTATGCCCTCACGGCAAGCGATGCCAAGCGGCTGCTGGCCTGGAGTCTGCAGCTGCCCCTCTGGCTGGGGAGTCTC
>JBJTUJ010000245.1:0-8386 GCA_046080685.1 Cyanobium sp.
CGCAGGTTGGCGGCCTCCTCGAACTCCAGGTTCTTCGCCGCCGTCTTCATCCGGTCCTCCAGCTGGGTGATCAGCTCCGGCAGGGCATCGAGCGGCACCCCATCGTGCTCGGCCTGCTCGGTGGCCTGCTCCAGCTGGTCATCGCTGAGCCGCCTGGACACCTCCAGGAAGGCGAGGATCGCGTTGCCTGCACGCTTGCCGGCGGGGGTGGGTGTGATGCCGTGCTCTTCGTTGTAGGCGTGCTGGATGGCGCGGCGGCGTTCCGTTTCCGAGATCGCCCTGGCCATCGAGTCGGTGAGGTTGTCGGCATAGAGCAGGGCCATGCCCTCCACGTGGCGGGCGGCCCGGCCGATCGTCTGGATGAGGGAGCGTTCGGCGCGCAGGAAGCCCTCCTTGTCGGCGTCGAGGATCGCCACCAGGGAAACCTCGGGCAGGTCGAGCCCCTCCCGCAGGAGGTTCACCCCAACCAGCACGTCGTACTCGCCGTTTCTAAGGTCCTGAATGATCTCGATCCGCTCGATCGAGTGGATCTCCGAGTGCAGATAGCGCACCCGCACCCCGTGCTCGGCCAGGTAGTCAGTGAGGTCCTCCGCCATGCGCTTGGTGAGGGTGGTCACCAGCACCCGTTCCTGCTTCTCCGCCCGCACGCGGATCTCGCCCAGGAGATCGTCCACCTGGCCGTCGGTGGGACGCACCTCCACGATTGGATCGAGCACGCCGGTGGGGCGGATCACCTGCTCCACCACCTGCCCCTGGCTCTCGGCCAGCTCCCAGCTGCCGGGGGTGGCGGAGACGAAGATCGACTGCCGTGCCTTCTGCCAAAACTCCTCCCCCTTGAGGGGCCGGTTGTCGGCGGCGGAGGGCAGACGGAACCCGTGCTCGATCAGCACCTGCTTGCGGCTCTGGTCGCCGTTGTACATCGCCTGCAGCTGGCTGCAGGTGACGTGGCTCTCATCCACCACCAACAGCCAGTCGTCGGGGAAGTAGTCGATCAGGCATTCGGGCGGCGTGCCCGCCGGGCGGCCGGCCAGGTGGCGGGCGTAGTTCTCGACGCCGTTGCAGTAGCCCACCTGCTCGAGCATCTCCAGGTCGTAGGTGGTGCGCTGCTCCAGCCGCTGGGCCTCCAGCAACCGCCCCTGGCTGTTGAGCAGATCCAGCCGTTCCCGCAGCTCGGTGCGGATCGCCTTGATCGCCTCCTCCAGCCGCTCCTTGGGTGTCACGAAGTGCTTGGCCGGATAGATGTTGATCGTCTCCAGGCTCTGCAGAATCTCGCCGGTGGTGGGATCCACGTAGCGGATCGCCTCCACCTCATCGCCGAACAATTCCACCCGCACCAGCCGATCCTCGTAGGCCGGCCCGATCTCCAGCACATCGCCGCGCACGCGGAAGCGGCCACGCGAGATCTCCAGATCGTTGCGCGAGTACTGGTTGTTCACCAGCTCCCGCAGGGAGCCTCGCAGGTTGAGGGTTTCCCCCACGCGGAACTTCACGGCCGCCTTGAGGTATTCCGAGGGAATGCCGAGGCCGTAGATGCAGCTGATCGAGGCCACCACGATCACATCGCGGCGCTCGAACAGCGAACGGGTGGCCGAGTGGCGCAGCATATCGATCTCTTCGTTGATCGATGCCGTCTTGGCGATGTAGGTATCGGAGACCGGAACGTAGGCCTCGGGCTGGTAGTAGTCGTAATAAGAGATGAAATACTCAACCGCATTGTGCGGGAAGAACTCGCGCAGTTCGTTGCAGAGCTGGGCCGCGAGTGTCTTGTTGTGAGCCAGCACCAGCGTCGGCCGCCCGGTGCGAGCGATCACGTTCGCGATCGTGAAGGTCTTGCCGGTGCCGGTGGCGCCGAGGAGGGTCTGATAGGGCCGGCCGCCATCGACCCCCTTGACCAGGGCGTCGATGGCGACCGGCTGGTCACCCTTCGGTTCGTAGGGAGCGTGCAGCTGAAAAACCATGGCACCCATTCTGGGCCCCATGGCAGAAGGACGCGGATCGCCGCGGTGAGGGGGAATCCGGCCCCTGCCTCAACCGATCGGGCCGGTGAACAGGGCCGCCGCTCCGGTGAGCGTGACCTTCAGGCCGGGGATGGCATTGAGGATGAAGTAGCAAAGCACGCTGTACACCAGGGCACCCAGGGCTGCGCTGGTCAGGCCGTTGCGGAGGCGGAAACCATGGATCAGCCAGGCCGCCAGGCCGAACAGGATGATCGTGATCAGCCAGTCGAACAGCCAGCCGATCGGGATCAGCCCGCCGAGGGTCGTGATCGCCCACGCCGGACCGAGAATGAACTTGAGCGGCCAGGTGAGGATCACGCCGAGGAGGCCGATCACCACGGCGGCAACGAGGGCGATGGGGAAACTCGCCATCTCGATGCCCAGGAAGGGAACCTGGGCGATCAGCAGCAGGATGATCGCCCGGATCGGCCACTGGAGAAGGGAGACCAGCAAACCAGCCATGGAAGGGAAAGCGCGAGACGCAGAACAATCCCTTCCAGGCTAGTCAGGGCCTCACACGCGCACAACGGCCCGTTGATCAATCGCCTCGCGCAGGCCCCGCACCACCGCCACCATCGCCAGTTCGTCGTTGAGGCGATTGACGGCAGAACCCACGCCCACCCCGGCGGCGCCTGAGGCCAGCGCCATCGGCACGGTGACGGCCGAAAGGCCGGAGGCGCAGAGCACCGGCAGCTCAACCGCCCGGCTGAGAGCGTGGGCGGCAGCGAGGGTGGGGGCTGCCTTTTCGATCATCCCCAGGGAGCCGGCACTGAAGGGCCGGGCGCTGGTGCCGCCTTCGGTCTGGATGAGATCGGCACCGGCGGCCACCAGATCCACCGCCAGCTGCTCCTGCCGGTCGAGGGGGAGCACGTGGGGCACGGTCACCGACAGCACCACCTCGGGGAGCAGGGCCCGCGTCCGGCGGGTGAGCTCCAGCACCTCGGCGGCACCAAAGACGATGCCCTGGGGATAAAAGCTGTCGAAGTTGCCGATCTCCACCATCGCCGCCCCGGCGGCCACGGCGGCCGGGAACAGGTCCGGGTCCACCGCCGACACGCAGATCGGCAGGGCGGGCGCGACAGCGGCCGCCGCCTTCACCAGGGCCGCATCACAGGCGATGTCGAGGAGGTCGGCGCCACCGGCGGCGGCGGCCCGGGCGATCCGCTCCACCGAAGCGGCGTCGAAGTTGGCCAGGCCGGCGATCACCTTCAGCAGGCACCGCTCGCTGATGGCGGACCGCAGGGAAGCGGGCAGGCTGGAGAGACGCGACATCGGCGAACCGGAACGGACGTGCCTTGATTCTCCCATCCGAGCCCACGGCGACTGGCCCCGGCCCGGTGGAGCCCGGCCGGGGCTGGAGTGCCGACCATCTGCGCCTTCACCGCCATCTGCGGTCCCATCCCAGCCTGCTGCCGGCTGGGGCGCCGCTGCTGGTGGCCGTCTCGGGCGGCCAGGACTCGATGGCGCTGACCGTGCTGCTCCACGATCTGCGGCGGCGGCATGGCTGGTCGCTGCACCTCTGGCATGGCGACCATGGCTGGCGGCCGGAGGCCACGGCCCAGGCCGCCGCGCTCGCCCTCTGGGCCACGGGGCGAGGCCTGCCGCTGCTGGGGGAGCGGGCCGATCCTCCCCCCGGTGGGGAGGATGCCGCCCGCCGCTGGCGTTACGGGCGGCTGGCGGAGGCGGCCCGGTCCCTGGGATGCGGCCACGTGGTGACGGGCCATACCGCCGATGACCGGGCCGAGACCGTGCTGCTGCATCTGGCCCGCGGCAGCCATCGGCGGGGTCCGTCGAGCCTCCGGGCGAGCCGGCCGCTGGCGGAGGTCCCGGGCGCACCGCTTCTCTGTCGTCCCCTGCTCCCGTTCAGCCGCGGCGACACCCTGCGGATCTGCCGGCAGCTGGACCTGCCGATCTGGGAGGACACCAGCAACTCCGACCCCCGGTTCAGCCGCAACCGGGTGCGGGCGGAGGTCCTGCCGGTGCTGGAGTCGCTGCATCCCGGTGCCGCCCGGCGGATCGCCGCCCAGGCCGAACGGCTGGCCGAGGAGGACGACGATCAGGATGAACTGCTCCGGCTCGCGCTCACGGCCCTGGTGCTTCCCTCCACACCAGCGGCCACGGCAGCGGGCATGGAGCGGCTCAGCCGTGCCCCCCTGGCGGCCCTGAGCCGGGCCAATCGACGCCGGCTGCTGCACCGTTGGCTGAGAGAGCGTCTGGGACGGCCGCTGAGCGCAGCGGTGCTCGACGACCTGGCTGCACGGCTGGAGGCGGGGGGGGCGCCGGGGAGGCTGGCGCTGCCGGATCGTTGGCGTCTGGCCTGGGACCGAGGCACACTGACTCTCATGGGCCCCAACCACGCCGATGGCTGAGCCGCACGAGCAAGAAGCCGCGGCGGATCGTTACGCCGCCATCGAAGCCGCCTACTGCGACGATTGCTGGCAGGACGTGCTGACCCAGGGCCGGAAGCTGCTGGAGGATCTGGGAGCGGAGGACGACGCGCTGGCCACGGCCCTGCGCCAGCGGCTCCATCTGCTGATGGCCCACACCCATCTCCACGGCCTCGGCGACCGGGACACGGCCGAGGAGCTCTACCGGCAGGTGCTCAACACGGCCAACGCAGAGCCGGCGCTGCGTCGCAGTGCCGAGGAGGGCCTGCAGCAGTGCGCTCGCCCCAACGGCCGGCCGGCAACGGCAACCGAGGACGCCCCCTCCGCCGTGGCCCCGCCGACTCCCGCACCAGCCCCATCCACGGGGCATCCGTTCCCGGAGCCGGTGGCCCCACCTCTGGCGCTCGACCCAGCCGTGCCCTTCAGCACAGGCACCGGTTCCAGCGGCACCGGTTCCATTCAGGCAGCGGCCACTCCGTGGCTGCAGGCAAACCCGGAAACCCCCGCCGCCGCTGTTCCCGCAGAGAAGACCGACGCGAAGGCACCTGCCCTGGAGAGCGCGCCCACTTCAACGCCGATAACTTCAACGCCGACCACGCCATCGCCCAGCGCTGCCCCGTCGCTGATGGCCGAAGTGGTGGAGGAGCCGGAACTGCTTGATGTCCACCGGGCCGACCCACTGCGGGCCGAGGAGATCGAACTCGAACTGCGGGAACCGCCCAGCACCGCCGCCGCCGCCGCCCAGGTGCTGGCCGCGTCGGTGACGGCTGAGGCCATGGCGGAGGTGGCGGAGGGGCGGGCGGAACCCATGAGCCCTTCGGCTCCCGAACGGCAGCCGGAAGCGAACCCACTGGCGATCCCCACCATCGAGGAACAGGCGTTCGCCGACGACCTCACCCTGCCCCTGATCGAGGAGAACGAGGACGATCCGGATCTGCTGGAGGGGCTGTTGCAGGTGGCCCTGGGCTGAACCCGGGGCCCCTGTTCCCGATCAGCCGGCCACTGCGGCGGAGCGGCGACGGCGGGCGCGGCCAGCGGGTTCCTGCTCCTCAGGGCTGCGACGGGCTGCTGCTGGGGCGGGAGCGGAGTTGGCGGCTGGGGCCGGCGCAGCAGCGGCCGGGGCCGCCACGAGGGCGGGGGCTGTGGAACGCTGCGGAGCGCTGGGACGGCCGCCTTCCCGGCGACCGCGGGGAGCCGGACGGGTATCGGGCTCGGCATCGGCGCGACCCTTGTAGGCCGGGGTACCGGCGGGGGCGGGCTGGACCAGGCAGATGATCAGGGGATCGACCTGCAGTTCGCGGCGCAGACGCCGCTGCAGACCCACCTCGATCTCGCGCTGCACGCCCACCCAGTCGACATCGGGGGCCTTGCCGCCTGTGTTGCGGGCGAGCTGGTTCCAGCGGTTCTCGAGCACCCAGGTGATCTCCCGTTCCGCCCAGACCGAGAGCTTACGGGCATCGGCGGCGGTGACCACACCGCGCAGATTGACCCGCGGCGCCGCCGCCATCACCCCGTCGGTGGTGATCACGGCGAGCAGGGTGATGACACCGTCTTCCGCCAGCTGCTGGCGTTCCTTGAGCACCCGGGCATCGACGATGCCGTTGCGGGAGGCATCGAGCAGTTCGATGCCGGCCTTGACCGGTTCGCCCTTGTGGATGGTGTCCGGGGTGAGTTCCACCACGTCGCCGTTGTCAACGATCAGAATGTGATCGGCCGGCACCCCCATCGACTGGGCGGTCTTGGAATGGCAGACAAGCATGCGGTGCTCACCGTGCACGGGCACGAAGAACTTCGGCTTGGCGAGTGCCAGCATCAACTTGTGGTCCTCCTGGCAGCCGTGGCCGGACACGTGAATGCCCTCGCCCTTGCCGTAGACCACCTTGGCGCCCATCATCATCAGCCGGTCAATCGTGTTCACCACCGAGATGGTGTTGCCGGGGATCGGGCTGGCCGAAAAGATGATGGTGTCGGTTGACTTCACCTGCACCTGAGGATGCTCGCCTCGGGAGATGCGGCTGAGAGCCGCCAGAGGCTCGCCCTGGCTGCCGGTCATCAGCAGGAGGGTTTCGCGGTCGGGCAGATCACGGATCTGCTTGATCGGCACGAACAGGTCGTCGGGGGCACGCATGTAGCCGAGCTCCCTGGCCTTGGCGATCACGTTCAGCATGGAACGACCCAGAAGCCCCACCTTGCGCCCATTCTTCATGGCCAGCTCCAGGATCATCGACACACGATGAATCGAGCTGGCGAAGGTGGTGATGATCACCCGGCCGTCCGCCTGGCTGATGTGGCGATCAAGATTCGGGAACACGGACCGCTCCGGAGGGGTGAACCCGGGGATCTCGGCGTTGGTGGAATCGCTGAACAGGCACACCACGCCCTGCTCGCCGTAATGGGCCAGGCGCTGGATGTCGAACGCCTCTCCATCCACAGGGGTGTGGTCGAACTTGAAGTCACCGGTGAAGATGATCACGCCAACGGGCGTTGTGATGGCCAGCGTGAAGCTGTCGGCCATCGAGTGGGTGTTGCGGATGAACTCCACCTTGAAGTGCTGGCCGACGTGCACCACATCCCGTGGACCAACGGTCTGGATGGTGGTGCGATCGGTGACGCCCGCTTCTTCCATCTTCCCCTGCAGCATCGACATCGCCAGCCGGGGGCCGTAGATGATCGGAATGTTGAAGTTCTTGAGGTGGTGGGGAATGCCGCCGATGTGATCTTCGTGGCCGTGGGTCACCACCATGCCGCGGATGCGCTTCTGGTTCTCCCGCAGGTAGCTGGTGTCGGGCATCACCACGTTGACGCCATGCATGCCATCGCTCGGGAACGCGAGACCGGCATCGACGAGCATCAGCTCATCGCCGTATTCGAAGACGCAGGTGTTCTTACCGATCTCGTGCAGGCCGCCCAGGGGGATGACGCGCAGGCCCTGGTGCTTGGCTTTGGCGCCGTTGCCGGAGCGGACGATGGGATTGATGTTCTGACTGGACATGTAGTTACGGACTCGGGGGTGGCGATGGAAATGAAGGTGAAGCGGAAGCGGAGGTGACTCTGGACATCAGCCTTGGCGTCAGGTGGGACGCAGGGCAGCCAGGATCGAGGAAAGGCGCTGTCGCACGTCGGTATCGGCGGAAAGAAGGGGAAGTCGGGGGGCACCCACCGGCCAGCCGCAGATCTCCAGGGCGGCTTTGACGGGGATGGGATTGGTGGTGCAGAAGAGCGCCCTGCACAGGGGCAGCAGCTGCTGGTGCTCGTCGAGGGCGGCGGCGACGTCGCCGCTCAGGAAGGCCTGGAGCATGGCCCGAATCCGGGGACCCACCAGGTGGCTGGCCACGCTGACCACACCCACCGCACCCACCGCCAGCATCGGCAGGGTGAGGGCGTCGTCGCCGCTGTAGATCGCCAGGCGATCGCCGCAGAGCTCCCGCAGCCGGCTGACCTCCTCGGTGGTGCCGCTGGCGGCCTTGAAGCCCACCACATTGGCCTCGTCGAGCAGGCGGGCCGTGGTGTCCGGGGCCAGGCTGCAGCCGGTGCGGCCGGGGATGTTGTAAAGCATCAGGGGCAGCTGCGGGGCGGCCTGGGCCACGGCGCGGAAATGGGCTTCCAGGCCCTCCTGGGGCGGCTTGTTGTAGTAAGGCACCACCACCAGGGCACCGTCGGCGCCGAGGGCGGCGGCCTCACCGGTGGCTTCCACCGCCTCCGCGGTGCAGTTGCTGCCGCTGCCGGCCAGCAGGGTGGCGCGGGTTCCCACCGTCCCCTTCACGGCGGCGAAGAGCTGGTGCTGCTCCTGCCAGGTGAGGGTAGGGGACTCGCCGGTGGTGCCGCACAGCACCAGGCCGTCGGAGCCGTGGCGGACCAGATGGTCCGCGAGCCGGGCCGCCAGGTCCAGATCGACGGCCCCATCGGGTTGGAAGGGGGTCACCATGGCGGTGAGCACCCGCCCGAAGGGGGCCTCGGGAGAGGGTGCCGTGCTCGGCGCCGACAGGGTGGCCGTGTTCAAGC
>JBJTUJ010000246.1:0-5798 GCA_046080685.1 Cyanobium sp.
GGCGGAAGGCGCTGGAGTTGTCGATCACCAGCGCTCCGGCCCGCACAGCCACAGGAGCCCACTGCTTCGAGGCGCTGCCCCCGGCCGAGGCCAGCACCAGATCCACATCCTCGAAGGCCTTCTCACTCACGGCCGCGATGGCGTGCTCCTGTCCCTGCCAGGCCAGGCTCCGGCCCGCGGAGCGGGAGGAGGCGAGGGGGATCAGTTCCGCCACCGGGAAGTCGCGCTCGGCCAGGAGCTGGAGCAGCTCCTGGCCCACCGCACCGGTGGCGCCAAGGATGGCCACCCTCAGGGGGCGGCGCGGCAGGACGGTGGAGGGCGTGGGCGCGGGCGCGGTGAAAGTCAACGGAGCGGCGGGGACGGAATCGGCTGGAGGGTGGGTCAGCAAGTGGGGCGGGGAGAACGTCCGGACGGCCCTCAGGAGACCGGGACCGTGCCGGCACCGCCGCGGGGGGAACCGGACGTTCCGCCGATGGAATCCTGCGGAAGTCCGGCGGCCGCCGGTGGAATCACCGGGGCCGTGCGGGGTGGTGGATTGGGGATATGTCACGCCCTGTGCGTCGGGGTAACAATACGCGCCCGGGGCCCTGATCGACCACTTTTCTAGGATCGGTCGTTGCCCTGCCGCAGGCCCGTTCCATGAGTCCAGCCGCCAGCACCACCGCTGCCGCCCCCGAAGCCAGCAAGAAGAAGGGGAGCGGGTCGGCCCCGGACACCGGCCTCACGGTGAGCACGAGCCCCCGGCCCGGCAGCCGGCTGGCGGTGGAGGTGACGGTGCCGGGGAGCCGTTCTCAGGCCAGCTACGACGCAGCGGTGGAGAAGCTCAGCCGCAGCGTGCGGCTGCCCGGATTCCGCAAGGGCAAGGTGCCGCGGCCGGTGCTGCTGCAGCAGATCGGCCCCCTGCGCATCCGCGCCACCGCCCTCGAGGATCTGGTGGACAGCGTGCTGCTCGAGGCCCTGACCCAGGAGAAGATTGCAGCCCTGAGCCGGCCGGAACTGAGCGAAGGCTTCGAGGCCGTGCTCGAGCGCTTCGCCCCCGGCAGCGACCTGGTGCTCACCCTGGAGATGGATGTGGAGCCCACGCCGCAGCTCCGCTCCACCAAGGGGCTGAAGGCCGAGGCCGAGCCCGTGACCTACGACCCGGCCCGGGTCGATGAGCTGATCGAGCAGTCCCGCCGCCAGCTGGCCACCCTGGTGCCGGTCGAGGACCAGGCGGCGGCGACCGGCGACGTGGTTCGCGTGGCCTTCTCCGGCACTTACTCCGACAGCGGCGAGGCCATCGAGCGGGGCAGCAGCGACGGCATGGAGGTGGAGCTGGAGGAGGGGCGGATGATCCCCGGCTTCGTGGAAGGAATCGTGGGCATGAGGGTCGGGGAGACGCGCACGGTCGCCTGCACCTTCCCCGACTCCTACCCCCAGGAGGACGCCGCCGGGCGGGAGGCCTCCTTCGCGATCACCCTGCAGGAGCTCAAGACCCGCGAACTGCCCGAGCTCGACGACGCCTTCGCCCAGCAGGCCAGCGACAAGCAGACCCTCGCCGAGCTGCGCGCCGACCTGGAAACCCGCCTGAAGGAGGACGCCGAGCGCCGCCATCGCACCAACCGCCACGACGCCCTGGTGGCCGCCCTGGTGGAGGAGCTCGAGGTGGAACTGCCCGAAACCCTCATCCGGCAGGAGGTGCAGAACCTGATCGAGCAGACGGCCGGCCAGATCGCCCAGCAGGGCATGGACGTGAAGAAGCTGTTCACGCCGGATCTGATCCGCAGCCTGATGGACACCTCGCGGCCGGAGGCCGAGCAGCGGCTGCGCCGCAGCCTGGCCCTCAAGGCCCTGGCCTCTGCCGAGAAGATCGAAGTGGCCGCGAAGGACATCGACGCCAAGGTGAAGGAGGTCAGCCGGGGCCTGAGCGACACCAGCTCGATCGATCCGGCCCGCCTGCGCCAGGCGGTGGCCGACGATCTTCTTCAGGAGGCCCTGCTGGCCTGGCTGGAGGAGAACGGCACGGTCACCGAGAAGGCCGCCCCGGAAGCGGAGCCCGCCTCGGCGGCTTCGCCGGAATCGGCGGCGACGGGCGACGCCAAGGCGAAGAAGGAGAACGCGGCCAAGCCCAAAGCCCGCAAGCCCGCCAAGGCGGACGACTGAAGCGGGCAACCGTCCACGGGGGCGGGGGCTGTTGCTCATAGCATGGCCCCTCCACCGAGCCGACGCCCGCGTGATCGACGCTTCCAGCCCCGGCGGGATTCGCCCCCACCCCGTCCACAACACCTGGTCGGGAGCTCGTCCCTGGGCCGCGCTTGCCGGACAGACCCCCAGCGCCGCCCCCGGCGTCCTGCCCACGGTGGTGGAGCAGTCGGGCCGGGGCGATCGGGCGTTCGACATCTATTCCCGCCTGCTGCGGGAGCGGATCATCTTCCTCGGCTCCGGCATCGATGACCAGGTGGCCGACTCCCTGGTGGCCCAGCTGCTGTTCCTCGAGGCCGAGGATCCGGAGAAGGACATCCAGATTTACATCAACTCCCCGGGAGGATCGGTCACCGCCGGCCTTGCCATCTACGACACCATGCAGCAGGTGAGCCCCGACGTGGTCACCATCTGCTATGGCCTGGCCGCCTCGATGGGCGCCTTCCTGCTGTCGGGGGGCACCAAGGGCAAGCGGCTCGCCCTGCCCAACGCCCGGATCATGATCCACCAGCCCCTCGGCGGCGCCCAGGGCCAGGCGGTGGACATCGAGATCCAGGCCCGGGAGATCCTTTACCTCAAGGAAACCCTCAACGGCCTGCTCGCGGAGCACACCGGCCAGCCTTTGGAAAAGATCGCTGAAGATACCGACCGCGACTACTTCCTTTCCCCGGCGGACGCGGTTCAATACGGCCTGATCGACCGGGTGGTCGACGACTCCGGAGAGCTGTCGCCCAGCGCCAGCGCCCCGGTTTGATCCTTAAGGACGGCTGACGAACCACCGGTTTGTGTCGATCCTGGAATCGCGTCCGGGGGCGCCCGCCTCCCCTGGCCGATCCCTCCTCCAGCCGGATGCCCCTCGCCGTCCCCTCCCACCCGTCGCTGCATGGCCAAGTTCGATGCCCACCTGAAATGCTCCTTCTGCGGCAAGTCGCAGGAGCAGGTGCGCAAGCTCATCGCCGGCCCCGGCGTGTACATCTGCGATGAGTGCATCGATCTGTGCAACGAGATCCTCGATGAGGAGCTGGTGGATCACCACGGCCCCGCCGGCCGGCCGGCGCCGGAAACCGGGCGCAAGGCGGCCCCCCGCAAGGGCAGCAAACCCGCCCCCACCCTGGCCTCGATCCCCAAGCCCCAGCAGATCAAGAGCTTCCTCGACCAGCAGGTGGTGGGGCAGGAGGAGGCCAAGAAGGTGCTGTCGGTGGCGGTCTACAACCACTACAAGCGCCTGGCCTGGCAGGGCGATGGTCAGGGCGAGACCGACCGCACCGCCACCCGCCTGCACAAGTCGAACATCCTGCTGATCGGCCCCACCGGCTGCGGCAAGACCCTCCTGGCCCAGTCCCTGGCCGAGCTGCTCGACGTGCCCTTCGCCGTGGCCGACGCCACAACCCTCACCGAGGCTGGCTACGTCGGTGAGGACGTGGAGAACATCCTGCTGCGCCTGCTGCAGAAGTCGGATCTGGATGTGGAGCAGGCCCAGCGGGGCATCATCTACATCGACGAGATCGACAAGATCGCCCGCAAGAGCGAGAACCCCTCGATCACCCGCGACGTGTCCGGCGAGGGCGTCCAGCAGGCGCTGCTCAAGATGCTGGAGGGCACCGTGGCCAACGTGCCACCCCAGGGCGGCCGCAAGCACCCCTACCAGGACTGCATCCAGATCGACACCAGTCAGATCCTGTTCATCTGCGGGGGGGCCTTCGTGGGTCTGGAGGAGGTGGTGCAGCGGCGGATGGGCCGCAACGCCATCGGTTTCCTGCCCGAGGGCGGCCACACCCGCAGCCGCTCCGGCAAGGATCGCCACGCCGCCGAGGTGCTGCGCCATCTCGAGCCCGACGATCTGGTGCGCTACGGCCTGATCCCGGAGTTCATCGGCCGGCTGCCGGTGAGCGCCGTGCTGACACCCCTGGATGCCCCGGCCCTGGAGGCGATCCTCACCGAGCCCCGGGATGCCCTGGTGAAGCAGTTCCAGACCCTGCTCAGCATGGACGACGTGCGACTCGATTTCGAGCCCGGCGCCGTGGAGGCGATCGCCGCCGAGGCCCATCGCCGCAAGACCGGAGCCCGGGCGCTGCGGGGCATCGTCGAGGAGCTGATGCTCGATGTGATGTACGACCTGCCTTCCCGCCAGGACGTGAAGAGCTTCACCATCACCCGCGACCTGGTGGAGCAGCGCAGCAAGGTGAAGGTGCTGCCCCACCCCAGCGCCAACGCCGACCCGATCGACGAGCAGGCCTGCTGAGACGGGTTCACCACCGGCACCCGGTCGGGCAATCCCCACCCCGGACACCGTGCCGAAGCGACCGGCCGACGCGAGGCTGGGGTTCCGTTGACATTCTCCCGTCCTTGGCCGCCGCCGACCATCTGCAGGCCCCACGCCAGCATGGGCTGTTCATGCACCACGGCATCGACCTGGGCGATGGCACCGTGGCCCACTACCTGGAGGGGCGCGCGATCCTTCGCAGTGAGCGGGGGGACTTCAGCCGCGGCCAGCCGATCAGCACCGTGGATTACCCACCGGGGGATTGTTCGCCCTCAGGCGTGGTGCTGAGGCGGGCCATGGGCAGGCTGGGCGAGCAGAACTACAACCTGCTGTTCAACAACTGCGAGCACTTCGCCCACTGGTGCAAGACGGGCCGGCACCGCAGCTCCCAGGTGGAGGACTGGCTGCACACCGGCAGCATCGGCGCCATGGCCTTCGGCCAGTTCGTTCCCGCGGCCCTGCTCACCGGGGTGCGCATGCTGCTGCGCCACGGCATCAGCCTGGACCCTGGCCATCTGGAGAGGGGGCGTGAGGTGGCCCAGCGCAGCATCGAGCAACTGGACGGGCTGCGCCAGCGTCTCCAGGCGCGGCTGGAGGAGGAACTGGCCAGGGCGGAACTGCGTTTCGGCAGCGAGGAGGGGGAGGGCAGCGCCCAGTTCGCCCGCCTCCGCCTGGCGGCTCAGAAACTCGCCGACCAGCTCGCGGAGGTGGAGGAGCTGGAGGCCAAGCTGGAGCTTCAGTTAACCCCCAAGGATCAGAGGCATTCAGGTGAAGACGAGCAGAGAATCAGCACGCCCCAGGATCTTGAAATGAACTGACTGCGAACGCTGCCCTTGAGTGGCAGGCAAGGAGCCTGGGGTAACGAAGCCTGGAGCTAATGGTGGCCTGTCCACTCGAAGGGCTTGTTCGGAGGTCTTTTGGCGATACATCAGGCTTTACGTGATTCGTTTCAGTGAACTCAACTCGTTGTCAAACCAGCCTGTCCAATCCTGACTGGCATGCAATCTACCTACCTGTTTTAGTGCTGTGAGCAGCTTAAGGCCTCGGGAAAGATACTCCCGTCGCTGCAGAATCGATAGAAGAGAATCAAGACTCCCAAGCTTGGCGCAGGATACGGCGACATCTACTTGCCACTGCATGTTCGTCGGATCGCCCTTCGCCAGGCCTTCTCTGATCGTCAGTGACTCCTGGTAGGCAGCCAGCGATCCTGGGCCATCACCCTGAGCCGCCAGCACATCGCCGATCTTCTCATGGCTGATTGAGAGATCACGCTGCCACTGCGTGTTCCCTAGATCAAGGTTCACCAGGCCTTTTCGTAAAGTCAATCCAGCCTGATACGCCGCTAGAGAACCAA
>JBJTUJ010000247.1:0-9282 GCA_046080685.1 Cyanobium sp.
GATACCTTCTTGCGTCGCCGTTGGAAGATCTCCTTCTGCAGCTGAGCAATCAGGGCATCGGCCCGATCGCTGAGCTGAACGGTGAGCTGGGACATGGCAATCGCATCGCTGTCTCATCGGTAGCACTACAGACTCGCCGTGGCAATAGCCAGCGCTCGGCAGAGCATCAACGGCCGGAACAACGTGTCGACAGCACCGCCAATGCAGCAGCCAATGTCGCCGTCGATGGCGCTTCGGCCTCCTGCCCGAGCCCATCGAGCAGCCCCGATCCCAGCGCCACCGCATCAACACCAGCCCCGAGCCAGCGGTCGATGTCGGCAACGGTGAGCCCACCGGCGGCGATGCAGAACGGCAAGGCTCCTCCGAGGGGCTCGCGCAATCGGCGCCAGTAGGCCGGACCGAGCGGTGCCGCGGGGAAGAGTTTGACGATCGGGCAGCCCCAGTCCATCGCCGCATGCACCTCGGAGGGCGTCATCACGCCCGGCACCAGCGCCAGGTCGCGCTCGGCGGCCCTCTGCACCAGCGAACGGTCGGCCACCGGAGAGACGGCGTAGGCAAACCCAGCCGCGGCGGCGCCAGCCACGGCCTCGACCGTGCGGATGGAGGCGGCCCCGAGGCTCAACCCGGGGAACGACTGACGCAGCACACGACAGCCTGTGATCCAGGCGTCGCCGGGTTGCCAGGCGATCTCGACATGGAAAAGCCCCGCTTCCGCCAGGCGCTCCAGCAGGGGAGAGCAGCTGTCGGGGGTTGGGGGCCGGAGGACCACCAGCAGGGGCTGGCGGCGGAGGGAAGCGATCAGCGGCTGCGCCAGCCGCTGGATCGTGGCGATGGAGACGGGGCGACTAGACGTAGCTGGCCACCTTGACGTCGCGGTGGAGCAGGAGTTCCTGAAGCTCCTCGGCATCCACCGTCTCCTTCACCACCAGCATCTCGGCGAGTTCGTCGAGCACGGGGCGATTGGCGGACAGCACCTCGGTGGAGCGCCGGTAGGCATCGGCCACCAGCAGGCTCACCTCTTCGTCGATGGTGGCTGCGGTGTCCTCGGAGAAGTCGCGCTCGGCGGCGATGTCGCGCCCGAGGAACATGCCCCCCTGGGCGCGGCCCAGGGCCACAGGGCCGAGGCGATCGCTCATGCCGAAGCGGGTGACCATCTGGCGGGCAACCCGGGCGACCTGCTGGAGGTCGTTGGAGGCACCGGTGGTGACCTCGTCCTCGCCGTAGACGATCTCCTCAGCGACCCGGCCGCCGAGGGCCACGGCCATCTGATTCTGGAGATAAGAACGGGAGTAAAGGCCCGACTCCATCCGCTCCTCGCTGGGGGTGAAGAAGGTGAGACCGCCGGCCTGTCCGCGGGGAATGATCGAGATCTTCTGCACCGGGTCGTAATCCGGCATCAGGGCCCCGACGAGGGCATGGCCGGCTTCGTGGTAGGCCACCAGCCGCTTGCGCCGTTCGCTCATCACCCTGTCCTTCTTCTCGGGGCCTGCCATCACCCGTTCGATCGCATCGTTCACCTCATCCATGGAGATCTCGATGAGCTGGCGCCGGGCCGCAAGGATGGCGGCTTCGTTGAGCAGGTTGGCCAGGTCGGCCCCGGTGTAGCCGGGAGTGCGGCGAGCCACTTTGTCGAGATCGACGTCCTTGGCCATGGTCTTGCCGCGGGCGTGGACCTCGAGGATCTGCAGACGGCCGGCGTAGTCCGGGCGATCCACCACCACCTGGCGATCGAAGCGGCCGGGACGCATCAGGGCCTGATCGAGCACATCCGGCCGGTTGGTGGCGGCCACGATGATGATGCCGGTGTTGCCCTCAAAGCCGTCCATCTCGGTGAGCAGCTGGTTGAGGGTCTGCTCGCGCTCGTCGTTGCCGCCGCCGAGACCGGCACCGCGCTGACGGCCCACCGCATCGATCTCATCGATGAACACGATGCAGGGGGCGTTCTTCTTGGCCTGCTCGAACAGGTCGCGCACCCGGCTGGCGCCGACGCCCACGAACATCTCCACGAACTCCGAGCCGGAGATCGAGAAGAAGGGAACGCCCGCCTCGCCGGCCACTGCCTTGGCAAGGAGGGTTTTGCCGGTACCTGGAGGGCCTACCAGCAGAACGCCCTTGGGGATCTTGGCGCCGACGGCGGTGAAGCGGTCGGGATTCTTGAGGAAGTCGACGACTTCGGTGAGCTCGAGCTTGGCGCCCTCGATCCCGGCCACATCACCGAAGGTGACCTGGGTCTGGGGTTCCATCTGGACCCGTGCCTTGCTCTTGCCGAAGTTCATGGCCGGGTTGCCGCCGCCCCCCTGGGCGCGCCGCAGCAGGAAGAACAGACCTCCGAGCAGTAGCAGCGGGAAGATCAGGCTGCCGATGGCCTGCTGCCAGGCGGCGGGCTCGCGGCTGGGCTGAACGGCGATGTCGACGTTGTGCTCGGTGAGCAGCTTGAGCAGGTCCTTGTCGGGAGCGAGGTTGACGACGGCGCGTTGGCCGTCGTTCTCCACCACCTGGGCGGTGCCCCGGTCGGGGGAGATGAGCACCCTGGAGATCTCGTTGGCTTGAACGGCCTCGACGAAATCGCTGTAGCGGAGGGTGCGGGGTGCCCGTGCCGGATCTGGCCGCTCCAGGAAAGCGGTGCCGAGGGCGATGAAAACAATCACCAGCAGGACATAGAGCCCCGCGTTGCGCCAGCGCTTCTTCACGTGGGCCGTCTCCTTGAAACAGAAGGTAAAGGAATGTTAACCGCCCCGCCGGACCGGCGGAGCCTCGGTGCTTCAGGCGACTGCCCGCAGCACCTCCACCACGCTACGGAAGGCGAACCATTCCGGGATCTCCTCGCCGCCGCGGAGCATGGCGCGGAACTGGGTGCCGCTGAGCTTGCGCACGTGCAGCCCCCGGGCCTCGGCGTGCTCGGCGGTCACGTAGCCCTCCTCCTCGGTGTAGACGAGGTTCAGGGACGGAACCGTTTCCATGCCCAGTTCGCTGGCGTGGTCGCGGGCGAAGTCCTGCGCCGCGTAGGGGCTGTAGAAATCGTCGCCGCTGAGGCTCGATTTGCAGCCCGCCATGTCGCGGCCGATGATGAAGTGGGTGCAGCCGTAGTTCTTGCGGATGATCATGTGCTGCAGGGCCTCGCGGGGGCCCGCCATGTGCATCGAGTAGGGCAGGTAGCCCCAGCGGATACGGGGATTGGCCACCTCCTCCGCCAGGCGCTCGTAGGTCTGGAAGCGCACTTCGCCGGCGATGTCGTCGTCCTGGGTGGGCCCGCAGGTGGGATGCACCAGCACCACCGCCGCCTCACTCACGTTGGTGGCGTGCAGGGCACGGGTGAACAGCTCGTAGTGGGCCCGATGGATGGGATTGCGGCACTGGAAGGCCACCACGTCCTGACCGGCGGGCAGGGTGGCGCGCACCTCGGCCGGGGTGCGGCAGGGGAAGACCCGGCGGGGGAGCTCCAGCCCCTGCACCCGGCCGCCGAGGTACAAGCGCCCGCGCTCACAGGCGATCATGCGCACCGCCGGATGCTCCAGGGAGGTGGTGCCGTAGCACCCCTTCGCCTCGCGCACCTTGTCGGGCTCCCAGCGGCTCTCCACGGTGAACACCGCCAGTTGCTGACCCCGGTAGGTGAGCAGCAGCCGGTCGCCGATGGCGATGGCGTCGTCGTCGGTGTCGAACACGATCGGCAGCCCGAACAGCAGACCGCTGGTGGTGCGGAAGCCCTCCACCACCGCCTCGTAGTCCTCCAGGTGCATGAAGCCG
Source organism: Cyanobium sp. (assembly GCA_046080685.1). Lineage (GTDB taxonomy): Bacteria > Cyanobacteriota > Cyanobacteriia > PCC-6307 > Cyanobiaceae > Cyanobium. The sequence goes on from JBJTUJ010000247.1 coordinate 3,745, forward strand.
CGCAGGGGCGAGAAGCCGCCCACGACCAGCAGCTCCACGTCACAGGCGTTGCGATCGCTGCACTCCACCACCCGATCCACGGCTGCGCGCACCTGATCCCGCTGCTCGGCCGGGACCATCAGATCCACCAGGCTGCCCCCGTGGGCGGCAATCAACCCCGCAGACATGGGGTGGACGGCGGGCTGGGTGATCGTCATGGCGGCGGGCCGTGGCGCGGGGAGGGACCCACGATTCTCCCAGACCAGCCGGCAGAGCCCTGGAGAGGGCCGGCAGGCATGAAAAAGGGGACCCTTCGGCCCCCTAACGTGATTCGATCGGTGGATTCGATTCGATGAGGCCGCGAAACGATCAGGCATTCTCGAGACGGCCGTAGAGCTCGCCGGTGATCTTCACGTCGACGGCGGGCTTGGTGCCCATGTCGGTGTCAGAGGGCTGCAGGGCCGTGAACACACCGGCGAACTCGCCGGTTTCGGCATCCACCTTGGTGATCGAGAGGTTCAGGGTGCCGGTGCCGTCGACGTAGGCCTTGACGGTTTCGCCTGCGAACTCATCACCTGCAGGAACCAGACCCACCGCGCTGCTGTAGCCAGTGGTGAGGCCGCGACCCTTGGGATCGAGGAAGTTGCTGGTGCGGTAGCTGGGGGCCCGGTAGGGACCGCTGAAGTCGGTGCTGGTACTGAGGGCGGCGCCGCTGGCCTCAGCGACGAGTTCCTTGCTGGAGAAGGTGAACGGCACTTCCTCACCACCGGGCAGCAGCACGGTGACAGGCTGGAAATCGATGCCGCCCAGCTCCTTGAAGGTGAGCTTGTCACCGGAGACGGTGAGATCCCCGAACACCTGATCGAGGCTGGAGGTGTAGCGGGTGAGGATCTTGCCGGCCACGAACTGGGCCTCCTGGCGCTTGTTGGCCGGTTCACCCTTCACGAACACCTCGGATGGGTGGAGGCAGATCTCGCGCAGCTGATAGCGGACGCCGGACTCCAGGGGGATGGAACCGCGTGCCGAATCGGGGAGGGTGGGGCAGTTGTTGGCCAGGCCGGTGTTGACGATGTCGTCGTAGGTGGTGGACGAGCGATCCACGGCCTTGGCTCCGCCGCTGCATGCGGTGACCAGGGTCAGGCACAACGCCAGCACGACGGCCAGCAGGGGACGAAAACGCATGGGAGAAGCCGCAGAGACGGAACGGGGACTGGGCTGGGGCGGATCCTACCGGTGGGAAACGCTCCATCCAGGCGGCTTGCGCTGGCTGGCAACAACCTGTATGAGAGTGCGATGAATCAGACCCTTCCATCGCCCCTTGAGGGGGGCACCATCGCCGGGCTGGAGGAGCAGCTGTCCAGCCTCGAGCAACTCGCGAACCACCTGCACGGCCAGCCCGAAGCCCTGCTCGATCTGCTGCGGCGTCTCGAGAAGCTCCATCGCAGCATCCAGGACGGCCCCTTCCGCAACAGCCTGCCTGCCGATCGCAACGACCTGTTCGGCCTGCTGGCCGAAATGGAGCGCAGCGGCGGCTGGCCCTACATCCCCCGCCTGCAGCTGCGCACCTTCATGGATCTGCTGCAGCTGGACGCGTCCCATCCACTGCCGCCCGATGAGGGGGAGCAGCCGCTGGCGGCCTGAGGGGAAGGCCGGCAAGGGAGTCGAGCAGCCGGTGGGCCACCGCCAGCTTCGGCGCCGGGGCGATCGCCTCGATCCGCTCCCCCGGACCCAGCAGCCAGCCCTGGTTGAAGGGCGAACCAAACCCGGCACCGGGCAGGTCGATCGGATTGGCGAACAGCAGATCACAGCCCTTGAGCGCGAACTTGGCGCGGGCCTGGGGCAGAACATCGCCGCTGTGGGCGGCAAATCCCAGGATCCGCTGGCCGGCGGGCCGGCGGGCCACGAGCCCCGCCAGCAGATCGGACACCGGCTCCCAGCCGCCGCTCAGGGCCGGCTGCAAGTCTTGCTTCGGCAGCTTCTCGTGTCTCACCTCAACCCGGCGATGGTCGGCGACGGCCGCGGCCATCACGATCGCATCGGCCACGGGCTGCAGACCGGAGAGCTGCCGGTCCATCTCGGCGGCCGTGACCACCGGGTGGCACTGGAGCCCATCCAGCAGGACCAGCTCCACCTGGAGAGGGCCGTGCACCAGATCCACCTCCGCGCCTCGCTGCAGGGCCGCCTGGGCCAGCAGCACCCCCATCCGGCCGGTGCTGGGGTTGGTGAGGCAGCGGGCCGGATCGAGGAACTCGCGGGTGGGGCCGGTGCTCACGAGCAGGCGGCGACCGGCCCAGTCGCGCCGCCAGCCACGGAGGGCCAGGGACTCCAGGGCGAGCAGCAGCCGCTCCGGCTCGGCCATCCGCCCCTCCCCTCGCCGATCGCAGGCCAGCAGCCCGCGGCCTGGAGCAACGGGGACCATCCGCTCGAAGGCCTGGAGCGCCTGCCAGTTGCGGCGCACCGGCGGTGCCTCCCACATCGCCGTGTTCATCGCCGGCGCCACCAGTACCGGGGCCTCGCAGGCCAGGAGCGTGCTGGCCACCAGCCCCTCGGCCAGACCGTGCACCCAGCGCCCCAGGGTGGTGGCGCTGAGGGGCGCCAGGAGCACCAGGTCGGCCCATTCGGCCAGCTCGATGTGCAGGGGACGGGCCGCCCGGTGGCTCCACTGGTCGTCATCGAGGGCGCAGGGGTGACGGGAAAGGCTGGCCAGGGCCACCGCACTCACCAGGCGGGCCGCGGAGGGGGTGAGGGCGCAGCGCACCTCGGCTCCGCGGGCCGCCAGGGCACTCACCACCAACGGCAGCTTCACTGCGGCGATGCTGCCGCTGATCAGCACCAGCACCCGCTGTCCGGCGAGGGGATCGGCGGGGGAGGCCGGGGCTTCTCCGCCCGGCTCAGTCCTCCCGCCTGACTCAATCCCCCCGCCCGGTTCAGTCCTCATCGAAGGGCTCCTGGTCGACCAGGTGCACGTAGGGGCGGGCTAGGTCGGGGCGATGGATCGCCAGGGCCCGCAGCAGATGCCAGTCAGCCAGGCCGGCGAACGGGGTGGGGTAATCGTCGTCCTCCAGCCGCCGGGCGAGCTCTGCGGTGGAGGCCTCGTCGAAACTGGCCAGCAGTTCGGGGGTGATCGGGACGCCGGATTCGGCCACGGGCTGGACTCGGCAGGGGGTGCAGAGGCAATAATTGCCTGCGCAGGGGGAATTAGCTCAGCTGGTAGAGCGCTGCGATCGCACCGCAGAGGTCAGGGGTTCGAGTCCCCTATTCTCCATCGTCCCACTGCCGCCGGTCCTGGCGACCGGCCCCTCGATGACCTGGAGCCCGGAGGCCGAGCAGCGGCTCAAGGAGATTCCCCTTCTTCGTGCGCCCGGCGGTACGGCGGCGCATCGAGAGCCTTGCCAGGGAGGCCGGCCTGGCCACGATCGATGAGGCCTTCTACGAACAGGCCAAGGCCCGCTTCGGCGAGAAGTGAGCAGGCGATGGGGTAAAAGGGGAGATCCGTCCATCCCGAAGCGATGTCGCAGTCGAAGCGCGAGCAGGTCGTCAGCCACCTTCGCTACATCCGCCAGGAACTCCGGGAGATGCATCAGGGCGTGATGGAGGATGGTCTCCTGCCCGAGGCTGGCGAGGTCCGTGGTGTAATGGCCCAATTAGAGGCCCTGCTCGAACTGCTTGAGGGCAAGGGCCGCAAGAAGGATGGCGACGGCTGATACGGGTCAAGGATCCGTCAAGTCCCCCCGGGGACGCTCGATGCAGCGGCCTTCCCCCCTTGCCCCGCTGCCGATCCGTTGGTTTTCTTGTCCAGTCCCCATCACCCCGCCCCGGCCCCGGCCGCGGGCTTTTTTATTGGGATCCCCTATCGGTGGGGGCAAAACACTGCCGGCACGCCAGAGATGGTGTAGACATGGGGGAGCAGGTCCAGGCCGGGTGATGGGGATCCCCGCCAGCGATCCTGCCTTCCGGACAGGTTTCGGAAGGCAGGATCGCCCTGCCCCCCTTCCCGGATGGCTGCCGGATGGCGACCACCCCACCGCGACGCCCCCGCTACCAGCAGACCCGCTTTCAGCGCAACGCCGTTCAGGTCGCCGACAGGATCTCGGCCTGGGCGGTCAACCCCTGGAGACGGATGTCGCTGAGGTTGATCGTGCTGCTGGTGGCCTTCGGCATCGGCACGAGTCTCGGCACGATCGTCGGCGCTCTCTCCTATCTCGATCCGGTCGCCTCCCTGCTGTGCGTGCTGGCCATCGAAGTGCCGGCCCGCAGCCGGCGCCTGCTGCTGGAGCGTTCCGGCGACCGCCTGAGCCTCGAACTCCTCGACATGGGGCGGATCGGCCTGCTCTACGGGCTGCTGCTCGACGGGTTCAAGCTGCTGTAGACGCCGCTGCCGCCTCGCCCGCGGCCAGCAGATAGAGCAGGGCCATCCGCACCGGTATGCCGTTGCGCACCTGCTCGTCCACGAGACTCAGCGAGGGATCGTCGAGCAGGTCGCCGGCCAGTTCCACTCCCCTGTTCACAGGGCCCGGGTGGAGCAGGGGCACCGGGCGTCCGCAGAGGGCCATGCGCTCCTGGCTGAGGCCGTACAGCCGGTGGTAGGTGACCAGACTGGTAAGCAGATGCTGACGCATGCGCTCCTTCTGCAGCCGCAGGGTCATCACCGCATCGGCACCGGGAAGGGCCCGCTCGAGCGAGCGCTCCACCGTGATCCGGCCTCGCGCCATCACCGGATCGATGGCCTGCCCCGGCGGCGGCGCGGCGGTGAAGGCGGCAAACAGATCGGGGACTAGGGTGGGTGGCCCGCAGAGAACGACATCGGCACCGCAGGCGGTGAGGGCCCAGAGATTGGAGCGGGCCACCCGCGAATGCACCACGTCGCCGACGATCACGATGCGGCGACCGGCCAGGGCCGTCGGGCCCGGCGAGGCCGGATCGAAATGGCGGGCCAGGGTGAACAGATCCAGCAAACCCTGGCTGGGATGGCTGTGCAGGCCGTCGCCGGCGTTCAGCACCGCCACCCGCTCACCGGCCGCCTCCAGGTCGCGGGCCAGAGCGCGGGGAACGGCGGCGCAGCGGTGCCGCACCACCAGGATGTCGGTTCCCATGGCCACGTAGGTGCGGGCCGTGTCCAACAGGCTCTCGCCCTTGCTGAGAGAACTGGAGGAGGGGGAGAAGCTCTGCACGTCGGCCGAAAGGCGCCGGGCCGCCAGTTCGAAGCTGCTGCGGGTGCGGGTGCTGGGCTCGAAGAACAGGCTGGTCATCAGCCGGCCCTGCAGGGCCGGCAGCTTGCGCGCTCCGGTCACCGGCAGGGCTCGGAAGCGCTGGGCCAGGGCCAGAACGGTGGCGAAGTCGGCCACGGAGAACGAGGCCAGGTCGAGCACGTGGCGATGGCTCCAACCGCTCAACGCTGCAGTTCCCTTCTCATGGGCCAACCGTAGAGGCGGGGGGGTCGTGCGACAGCCAGGGAGCGAGCCGCTCGAGGCGGGGCCGGCGGTCGCCGGGGGCCCGGCGGCTGACGCTGCGGCTGCCCTGCAGATACCAGCGCCAGGGCAGCTCCTGGCCGCGGGAGAG
>JBJTUJ010000248.1:0-7918 GCA_046080685.1 Cyanobium sp.
CCGGTGAAGGTGCACGAGCTGGCGGAGCGGGATCGGCCCCTGGCGGGGGCGCGCCAGCTGGAGAAGCTGCGCCTGCGGCTGGGCCGCACCCTGGCGGTGCTGGTGATCGCCAACAACATCTTCAACATCTTCGGCAGCCTGATGGTCGGCGGCTTCGCTGCCGAGGTGTTCAACCGCCACGGCATCGGCGGCCCGGCCCTGCCCCTGTTTTCCGTGGGGCTCACGGTGCTGGTGATCCTGCTGGGCGAGATCCTGCCCAAGGCGATCGGCAGCCGTCTGGCCCTGCCGGTGGCGCTCAGCACAGCACCGGCGGTGGGGCTGGTGGTGCGGCTGATGTCGCCGCTGGTGCTGCTGCTGGAGCGGCTGCTGCCGGCGATCACCGCCGAAAACGAGATCAGCACCGATGAGGATGAGATCCGTCTGCTGGCGCGGCTGGGATCGCAGAAGGGGCAGATCGAGGCCGATGAGGCGGCGATGATCGCCAAGGTCTTCCAGCTCAACGACCTAACCGCCCGCGACCTGATGGTGCCGCGGGTGGCCGCTCCCACCCTCTCCGGCCCGGCCACGCTCGAGAGTCAGAGGAGCACTCTGCTCGGCCACCACGCCGACTGGTGGGTGGTGCTGGGGGAGGAGGTCGACGAGGTGCTCGGCGTCGCCAGCCGCGTCCGCCTGCTCACCGCCCTGCTGCACCACGAGGGCGAGCGGCCGGTGAGCGAACTCTGCGACCCGGTGGAGTTCGTGCCGGAGATGATCCGCTCCGACCGCCTGCTCACCAGCTTCCGCCGCAACGGCACCGGCGTGCGGGTGGTGGTGGATGAGTTCGGCGCCTTCGTGGGTGTGATCGGGCCGGAGGCCGTCCTGGCGGTGCTGGCCGGCTGGTGGCGCCGCCCCCAGGGAGCGCCGGAGCCCTCCGGCCGATGACGCCTCCGCCGTCCACCCCGGAGCGCTGCCGGCTGCTGCTGCGCCGCTGGCGCAACGAGCTGCGGCTGAGCGGGCGCGAGAGCGCCCTGCTGGGCCCCGAGCTGGCCGGGCTCGACCGCCAGCTGCAGCGCCTCGAGCAGGCCACTCCCCGGGTGGCGGTGTTCGGCCGGGTGGGGGTGGGCAAGTCGAGTCTGCTGAACGCCCTGCTCGGCGAGGAGGCCTTCGCCACCGACGTGGCCCATGGCTGCACCCGCCGGCAGGAGAGCCGGCGCTGGCGGCAGCGGATCGCCGGGCTGGCCGGGGTGGATCTGGTCGACACCCCCGGCATCGACGAGATCGCCGCCGCAGCCCGGGCGCGGCTGGCGGCCCGGGTGGCGGTGAGCGCCGATCTGGTGCTGCTGGTGATCGACGCCGACCTGAGCCGGGTGGAGGGGGAGGCGCTGGAGACGCTGCTGGCCGCTGGCAAACCGCTGCTGCTGGTGCTCAACCGCAGCGACTGCTGGCCCCGCGAGGAGCATGCGGCCCTGGTGGCCAGCATCCGCCGGCGCCTGCCGCCCGGGGCCCGTCACCTGGAGCCCCTGGTGGTGGCGGCCGCCCCCCACCGCCCCCAGCTGCGGCCCGACGGGCGGGTGCGCAGCGAAGCCGGCCCGCCCGCCATCGAACCGCTGGATGAGGCGCTCACCCAGCTGCTTGAGCAGCACGGGGAGCTGCTGCTGGCCCTCAACGCCCTGCGGGCCGCCGACCGCTTCAGCCAGGCGCTGCACCGGACCCGGCTGCAGCACGGCCGCAGCCGGGCCCAGAGCCTGATCGGCCGCTTCGCCGCGATCAAGGCCACCGGCGTGGCGGCCAACCCGCTGATCCTGCTCGACCTCGCCGGAGGGCTGGCCTGCGACAGCGCCCTGGTGCTGCAGCTGTGCGAGCTCTACGGCCTGCCGATGACCCGCAGCGGCGCCCGCCAGCTGCTGGCTCGCCTCTCCGGCCACAACCTGCTCCTCGGCGGCGCCCAGCTGGGGCTGCAGGCCATGCTGGGCGCCCTGCGGCAGGTGCTGCTGCTGGCTGCGCCCCTCAGCGGCGGCCTCAGCCTGGCGCCAGCGGCGCCGGTGGCCGTGGCCCAGGCCGCCCTGGCGGTGGCCACCACCCGTCGCACGGGGCGGCTGGCGGCCGCCGAACTGCTGCGCTCCACCGCCGCCGCCGGCCGCCCGGGCGCCCTGCTGCGGCGGCTGACGGAGCAGGACCCGGAAACCCGCCGCTGGCTCAGCGAATGGGGACAGGGGGGCAGAGACGCCCTCGGCCCGGGCCTGCTCCCGTAGCCCCCGTGCCCGCCGGAGCCCCCGCCGCCATCGCCCTGCTGGGCACCAGCGCCGATCCCCCCACCCGCGGTCACCGGGCCCTGCTGGATGGGCTGCTGCGCCACTACCCGGCCGTGGCCACATGGGCCAGCGACAACCCGCTCAAGCGCCATGCCGCGCCGCTGGCCCTGCGTTCCGCCCTGCTGGGGGCCCTGGTGAAGGCCATCGGCGATCCCCGCCTCACCCTGGAGCCGGAGCTCAGCAGCCCCTGGGCGATGGAGACCCTGGAGCGGGCCCGGCGCCGCTGGCCCACAAGCGAAGCGGTGTTCGTGGTGGGGAGCGACCTGGCGGGGGACATCCCCCGCTGGCGGCACGCCGAACGCTGGCTGCCGGGCTGCCGGCTGGCGATCGTGCCGCGCCAGGGCTGGCCCTTCGCTCCCGAGGGGCTGGCGCGGCTGCAGGCCCTGGGGGCGAAGCCGGAGGTGCTGGCGCTGGAGGTGCCGGCCACCGCCAGCTCCGGCATCCGCGCCCACCCTGAGCCGGCGGCGGTGCCGGCCGAGCTCTGGCCCCTGCTGCTGCCCGACAATCCCTACGGTCTCGCCCCGCCCTGATGCGCCTCGCCCTCGCCCAGCTGAACCCGCTCGTGGGCGACCTGGAAGGCAACGGCCAGAGGATCGCGGCGATGGCGGCCGAAGCCGCGGCCGCGGGGGCCGATCTGGTGCTCACGCCTGAGCTGTCGCTCTGGGGCTACCCGCCGCGCGACCTGCTGCTGCGCCCGGCCCTGATCGGGCGGCAGCGGCGGGTGCTCGACGAGCTCGCCGCCGGCCTGCCGGCGGAGCTGGCGGTGCTGGTCGGCATGGCCGAGCCAATCGCGGGGGCGGAGATGCCGCGGCTGCACAACGCCGTGGCCCTGGTGGAGGCAGGCAGCTGGCGTGTGGTCGGCCGCAAGCGCCTGCTCCCCAGCTACGACGTGTTCGATGAGCGGCGCTACTTCCGCCCCGGCGAGGCGGCATCGGTGCTGGAGCTGGAGCGGCGGGGGCGGCGCTGGCGCCTGGGCCTCAGCATCTGCGAAGACCTGTGGGTGGAGGAAGACCTGATCGGTGAGCGGCTGGCGGGTGATGATCCGATCGGCGCCCTGGCCGCCCAAAGCCCGGATCTTCTGCTCAACCTCTCCGCCTCCCCCTTCGGCCGGGGCAAACCGGCCCTGCGCCGGCGCCTGGCGGCCCGGGCTGCCGCACGGCTGGCCTGCCCCGTGGTGTACGTGAACCAGGTGGGCGGCAACGACGACCTGGTGTTCGACGGCGCCAGCTTCGTGGTCAACGCCGCCGGCAGCGTGGTGAAGCAGCTGGCCTGCGCCGCAGAGCAGCTGGCCGTCTGGGATGCGGTCACCGACGGCAGCGAGCGTCCCGCCCCCGAACCCAGCGAGCCGGAGCAGCTGCTGCGCACCCTGGTGCTGGGGGTGGGCGACTACGTGCGCAAATGCGGCTTCCGCTCGGCCCTGCTCGGGCTCAGCGGCGGCATCGACTCGGCCCTGGTGGCGGTGATCGCCTGCGCCGCCCTCGGGCCCCAGCGGGTCCGCGCCCTGCGGCTGCCCTCGCCCTACAGCTCGGCGGGATCCCTCGACGACGCCGCCGCCCTGGCCGAACGGCTGTGCATGCCGCTGGCCACGGTGCCGATCGCGCCGCTGATGGGCAGTTGCGATGACGCCCTCACCCCGGTGCTGGGCCACGCCCCCGACGGGCTCACCGCCGAGAACCTGCAGTCACGCCTTCGCGGAACTCTACTGATGGCGATGGCGAACCAGGAGGGGAGCCTGCTGCTCTCCACCGGCAACAAGTCGGAGCTGGCGGTGGGGTACTGCACCCTCTACGGCGACATGAACGGCGGCCTGGCGGTGATCGGCGACCTCTACAAGACCACCGTGTTCGACCTGTGCGACTGGATCGACTCCCCGGCCGCCGGCCCCTGCCGGGCCGCCCTGGGCCTGCCGGCCGAGGGCGAGCTGATCGGCCGGGCCATCCGCGAGAAGGCCCCCAGCGCCGAGCTGCGTCCCGACCAGCGGGACAGCGATTCGCTGCCCGACTACGCGGTGCTCGACCCGCTGCTCAAGGCCTCGATCGAAGGCCTGGCCTCCGCCGAGCAGCTGATCGCCGGCGGCGCCGATCCGGCCCTGGCGCAGCGGGTGCAGCAGTTGCTGCAGCGGGCGGAGTTCAAGCGCCGCCAGGCGGCGCCGGTGCTGAAGGTGAGCGGCCGTTCGTTCGGCGGCGGGTGGCGGATGCCCATTGCCTGCGCTTAGGGTGCGTTGGTGCCATCCCTCCCCCATGGCAGTCAACGGCCGCGCCGTGCCCCTGGCCTCACCGATGGCAAGCATCGGGGTCCCCACCGAGATCAAGCGCGATGAGCGCCGGGTGGCCCTGACGCCTGACGGGGCGAATGAACTGGTGTCCCAGGGGATGGAGGTGCGGGTGCAGGCCGGCGCGGGCCTGGGGGCCGGCATCAGCGACGACGACTACCGCGCCGCCGGCGCCCGGCTGGTGGATCGGGAGGAGGCCTGGGCCGCCCACCTGGTGGTGAAGGTGAAGGAACCCCAGCCGGAGGAGTTCGGCTTCCTCCGCCGCGACCTGGTGCTGTTCACCTACCTCCACCTGGCCGCCTACCCGGAGGTGGGGCGGGCGCTGATGGAGGCCGGCACCACGGCCGTGGCCTACGAAACCGTCCAGCTCGACGACGGCAGCCTGCCGCTGCTGGCGCCGATGAGCGAGGTGGCCGGCCGGCTGGCCGCCCAGGTGGGCGCCCGGCTGCTCGAGCAGCCCCAGGGGGGCCGTGGGGTGTTGATCGGCGGCTGCACCGGCGTGCGGCCCGCTCGGGTGGTGGTGCTCGGGGCCGGCACCGTGGGCTGGAATGCCGCCCGCATCGCCGCCGCCATGGATGCGGAGGTGTTCCTGCTCGATCGTTCCCCCCAGCGCCTGCGAGGCCTGGAGTCCGACCGGCGCGGGCGGCTGGTGAGCCTGGTGAGCAGCCGCAGCCTGATCCAGCGGCTCGTACCCAACGCCGACCTGCTGATCGGCGCGGTGCTGCTGCCCGGCGGCCGGGCCCCCACCCTGGTCGACGAGGAGCTGGTGCAGCGCATGCGCCCCGGCTCGGTGATCGTCGATGTGGCGATCGACCAGGGGGGCTGCATCGCCACCAGCCGCGAAACCACCCACACCGACCCGGTCGTCACCATCCACGGCGTGCAGCACTACGCCGTGGGCAACATGCCGGGCGCGGTGCCCTTCACCTCCACCGAGGCCCTGGTGAGCGTCACCCTGCCTTACATCCTGGTGATGGCGGGCCGGGGCCTGATCGAAGCCGTCACCGACCGGCCCGAACTGCTCTCCGGCCTGAACACCGTCGATGGCGCCGTCTGCCATCCGGGCGTGGCCAAGGCCCTCGACGTGGCCCCCCGCCATCCGATGGCCTGCCTGCGCTGAACCCCGCCGCCCGGCGTGCGGCTCAGGCCAGCCCTGTCTGAGCCAGTCCCGGCAGCGGACGACCCAGGCTGACCGGATCGATGCCCTCCCGCAGGGCCAGCACCAGCCCCGCCGCCTCGCCGTAGGTGACGGCCGGCAGCACCGTGAGCCCCAGGGCCGGGGCCCCCACCTCGAGCACGCAGGGATTGCCCGTCACGGCGATGAGGGGAACGCCCCGCTCGGCGCAGGCGAGCACCGCCGCGCCGCCCAGGGCGCCGGCCGGAGCCACCACCGCCCCCAGATCGCCGCCATGGAGGCAGCCGCTGCGGCCGGCCGGCTCCAGCAGCAGGTCGGGCGCCCGGCTCAGCCCCACCAGCACGCAGGGCAGGAAGGTATGGCCCAGCTCCTCAGCGGCGGCGCGGGGGTCGAGGGCGGGATCGAGGGGGAGGGGCTCGAGCGCCGGGGCATGGGCGCAGGGAACCCCCAGGTGACGGCTGAGCAGATGGCTGATCACCGCCTCCGCCCCCGCCAGCCCATCCACCCCGTCGCCCTGGCGGTAGGCCGCCAGGGCCTCGCTGCCGGGGTCGTCGGGGAAGCGGGCCACCACCGCCACCGCCGTGGCCCCCGCCGCCCGCAGCCGTTCGCCGGCGCGCAGCAGGGCATCGGGGCGATCGAGGGTGCCCCAGCTGGCGCCGCTGGGGCCGGTGCTCAGCCGCACCCCGAGCGGCACGTCGGTGACCGCCACCGGCCCGAGCGGCAGTCCGAGGCTGGTGCGGCAGGCTTCCGCCACCTGGCGATGGCGCAGGGCCAGCTCCGGCTCGATGCCCCCATCCAGGAGGAGCCCCACCCGCTGGGACGGCACCGGGCGGAGGGCGATCGCTCCGGCGGCGAAGCGATCCAGGCTCCAGCCCTCCACGTAGTGGATGCGCCGGTCGCTCCAGTAGAGCGACGCCGCATTCATCACGTTCGGATGGGTGATCAGACAGCCGCTGGCGGCCGCCAGCAGCCGGGCCGCGGGCAGGGCATCGCCGGCGTGGCCGCCCACGGCGCAGCCCACGCCGGTGGGGATCACCAGCAGGGTGGGGAGGGGCGGCGCCGACCCGCTCACGGGGCGTCCGGTCCCGGAACGATCAGCACGGCCTCCAGCCGCAGGCCCCGCTGAGGATCCGCGGCGGTGATCGCCCAGCGCAGCGGCTCGCCATCGGCGCCCGCCGCCGCGGCCAGCGCCCGCCGCAGCCGGGGCAGCACCGCCCCCGGGGCCGGCGGCAGCCAGAGCTCCAGGGGCACCAGCCTCACTTCTGGTACTGGCCGAACTGGACCTCGTAGAGCGCATCCTCCTGGCCGGCCACCAGCTTCAGATCGCTGCGGGGGTAGGCCACGCACAGCAGGGCGTAGCCCTGCTGCTGCAGCTCGGCCTTCACGCCCATCGCATCGGGCTGGTGCACGCTGCCCTCCAGCAGCCGGGCGGCGCAGGTGGTGCACACCCCGGAGCAGCAGCTGCTGGGCAGCGGCACGCCGGCGGCTTCGGCAGCCGCCAGCACGGTCTGATCCTCACCACAGGGGAAGGTATGGCTGGTGCCGTCGAGCTCGGCGATCACGGTGAAGCTGGCGCTCATGGGCAGCGGTCCGGGACAACGGAGGCCCCATCTTCCCGGATCACGGGGTCGCCAGCGCTCGGGAGCCCTATCCCTGCTCCTGCCACTGGCTGGGATGGGGCGCCAGGTACTCCGGAGGAGCGGAGCCGACCGTGGCGGGGGCGGTGAGGACGAAGTCGAGGCTGATCGACACCCGCCGGTCGTCGGGATCCTCGTTGGCGAGCACGGCGTGCTCGATCCGAGACGGGAACAGCAGCAGCAGCCCCGCCCGCGGGGCCACATCCACCCAGGGAGCGTTGAGCGGATGCTCGGCGGTGATCGGCCCCCCATGCCCCACCGCCAGGCCGCTCACCAGCTCGTTGGGATGCTCGCGGGGCCAGAAGCGCAGACAGCCGCAACGGCCGCTGCCATCGCCGCTCAGGTAATACACGGCGCTCAGATGGGCGTTGGGATGGTGGTGGCGGCCGATCACCTGCCCCTCATCGCTCACCACGGGCCAGCAGCGCTGCAGGTGCAGGGCCACCGCCCGCCGGTCGAAGCCCACGGCCTCCAGATAGGCCAGGGCCTGGCTGGCGATCCGCTCGATCAGCGGAGCGAAGGCCGGATGGCGATGGAGCTGCCACACGCCGTTGAGATCGCCGGTCCAGGCACAGCCGGGATC
>JBJTUJ010000249.1:0-9490 GCA_046080685.1 Cyanobium sp.
GAGGATCTCACCCGCACGCCACCCATCCGCGACTGGATCTGGTGGAAGAACAAGGAGGCCCTGCTCACCATCGGCGACAACAAGCCCCGCTACCAGCAGGACGGGCAGCAGGGCCGGCCCGCCGCTCCTGGCGACGCCAAGGGCGACGGGGAGGGCAATGGGGAGGAGAAACCCCGCCGCCGCTTCCTCGGCCTCTTCTGAAGGCCTCTTCTGAACAAGCCTCCCGCCTCAGGCCAGGCTGGCGAGGGGATCGGTGATGGCGGCGCTGGGAGCCTCGAACGTGCCCCGGGCCACGAACTCCAGGCGCAGCTTCAGGAAGGTGATGAACTTCTCGTCGGTGGAGATCACCGCCGCCGCCGGACGCGGCACCGCGCCGGCCACGGCCGCCACTTCGGGGCTTTCGAGAAAGGCGGGGCGGCGCAACAGCCAGAAATCGATCTCCTTACCATTCTCGCCGTAGTTGGCCACCCGCTCCCGCAGCACCTCATCGAGGGGCTCCTCCACGGTGAGGAAGGCCTCGCTGGCGGCGACGAAGTGGTACGTGCTCATGGCTGGCGGCTGCCGAACAGGGGATCGCGCCTCGGATTCTGGATCAGGGCCTTCATCTCCCTCACCGCCTCCTGCAGACCCACCGCCAGAGCGCGGGCCACGATCGTGTGGCCGATGTTCAGCTCCTCCATTCCATCGATCACCGCAATCGGCTCCACGTTGCGGTAAGTGAGGCCATGGCCGGCGTTCACCCGCAGATCGAGCGAGCGGGCAATGGCCGAGGCCTCGGTGAGGCGCGCCAGTTCCCGGTGCTGGCCGCTCCAGTCGGCCTCCGCATAGGCGCCGGTGTGCAGTTCCACCCAGCGGGCGCCGGTGGAGGCACAGGCATCCAGCTGGCTGCCATCGGGATCGACGAACAGGCTCACGCCGATCCCCGCGCGCTGGAGGCGCTCCACCATCCCCCCGAGCGCCTCCACCTGGGCGGCCACGTCGAGTCCGCCTTCGGTGGTCACCTCCTCGCGGCGCTCCGGCACCAGCGTCACCATTTCGGGCCGGATGCGCAGGGCGATGGCTTCCATCGCCGCGGTGGCAGCCATCTCCAGGTTCAGGCGGCTGCGCACGGTGTGGCGCAGCAGTTCCACATCCCGGTCCTGGATGTGGCGCCGGTCCTCCCGCAGGTGCACGGTGATGCCGTCTGCGCCGCCCAATTCCGCCAGCAGGGCGTAGGTGACGGGATCGGGCTCGGTGGTGCGCCGGGCCTGGCGCACGTTGGCGATGTGATCGATGTTGACGCCGAGGCTGGCCATGGAGCGGAACGCCGGGGGGCGGTGATGGTACGGACCGTATCCGGTGCGGGAACCGGGGGGCCGCAGGCGCAACCGGCCCCCCTCCCCCGGGGCTGCCTACCGGAACGTTCCTATGTTGGATATCCATTGTCGTTACCACGGGTCCGGTGGTCTTGGCGTCCCAGGAGGGCAGGGCGATCCACGATGCCCCGGCGGCGGCCGGAAACGGTGCGGCCTTGCCGGCTGAGGAGCGCGACTCCTGTCCGCTGCTGGAGCGGGAAAACGGCCTGTGCAACGGCATCAGCCCCTGGCTCTCGCCCCTGGCGATGCTCGTCACCCAGGACCTCGCCCTGCCGGGCTTCTTCGCTCAGGTGCGGGTGCTCGGCCGGGACCATCTCCCCCGGACAGGTCCGGTGCTGCTCGCTCCCACCCACCGCTCCCGCTGGGATGCCCTGCTGCTTCCCCACGCCGCCGGCCGGCGCGTCACCGGGCGCGACTGCCGCTTCATGGTCACTGTCGATGAGATGAAGGGCCTGCAGGGGTGGTTCCTGCACCGGCTGGGCTGCTTCCCGGTGGATCAGGGGCGCCCCACCCTGGCGAGCCTGCGCTACGCCGTGGATCTGCTCGCCTCCGGTCAGCAGCTGGTGGTGTTCCCCGAGGGCCGCATTCGCCGCGACGACGACGGTCCGATCCGCCTGCATCAGGGCCTGGCCCGCCTGGCTCTGCTCACGACCGGCCAGGGGGTCGAGCTGCCCGTTCTGCCCGTCGGCATCGCCTACAGCCGTCCCCTCCCTCGTCCTGGGGAGGCCGCTGCGGTGTGCTTCGGCGAACCGCTCCGGCCGGAAGGCCAGGGCCGCGACGCCGCCCGGGCCTTCACTGAGCGGCTGGCAGGCGCGATGCAGTCGGCCGAGCAAGCGGCCCGCCTGGCGATCGGCCGGCCGCCGCAGTCCCCGTAGAGTCCGATCTGCTGCTCCGGCGCCGACGTGATCAGGCCCACCGTCCCCTCAGCTCTGCACCGATCCCTTGGTTCCCTGCTGGGCTGTGTGCTGGCGGCCGGCAGCCTCGCCCTCCCGCTCGCCACGCCACCCGCCCATGCCCAGGCGGCGGAACCGGAGCGGGCCCTGGCCACCCCCGGCAGCCCCTTCAACATCACCGCCGTCCAGTCGCTGCTGGCCCGCGGCGATGCCGCCGCCGCCGCCGGCAACCTCACCGAAGCCCGCCGCCTCTACGACCAGGCCCGTGATGCCAGCCGCAAACTGCTGAGCTTCTACCGCGATCTCAGCGGCGCCTTCCGCGGCCTCGACGCCCGCATCCCCCGCGAGATGGACGAGAAGGGCCGCCAGACCCTGGACCTGCTGGTGGGCGCCAACATGCGGCTGGCGGCCCTGTTCCGTCGCCAGGGCCAGCCCGAAGTGGCGGTGCCGCTGCTGGTGGAGGTTGTCAAGACGATGACCCCCGCCAACGAGTCGGGCCGCAAGGCCTACCAGCAGCTGCTGGAGATCGGCTTCGTAAGCACCCCCTACACCGCTCCTGGCGCCGGTAGCTGAGCGACCCACCGTCCAGTTGCGCCGCCTAGATTCCCCCCGCCCGCCGTTCCCCCGATGGTTCAACCGGATCAGGTCAAGGCCGCCATCCTCCAGGCCCTGCCCGATGCCGACGTCCAGGTGGAGGACCTCACCGGCGGCGGCGACCATCTGCAGGTGACCGTGGTGTCCACGGCCTTCGCCGGCCTGCCGCGGGTGCGGCAGCACCAGCTGGTGTATGGCGCCCTGCGTGCCGAGCTGGCCAGCGAGGCGATCCACGCCCTGGCCCTGCAGACCTCCGTTCCGAACTGACCGCCTCCCTTCCTCCATGGACGACCAAATTCGCCAGCGCATCGAGGGCCTGATCAACTCCAGCCCCGTGTACGTGTTCATGAAGGGCAACAAGTTGATGCCCCAGTGCGGCTTCTCCAACAACGTGGTGCAGATCCTGCACGCCCTGGCCGTTCCCTTCGAAACCTTCGACGTGCTCTCCGACATGGAGGTTCGTCAGGGAATCAAGGAATACTCCGACTGGCCCACGATTCCGCAGGTGTACGTGAACGGCGAGTTCCTGGGCGGCTCCGACATCCTGATCGAGATGTACAACAGCGGCGAACTGCGCGAGAAGCTGGCCGTGGCCCTCGCCTCCTGAGCTTCGGTGCGCCGGCCTCAGTTCCGCCCGGTCTCGAAGAGTGTGCGGGGATCACCATTCGGCCCGATGAAGGCGGATGGATCGAGGATCCAGCGGTCGATCAGCTCCTCGAGCCGCCGCTGCGACTGGTGATCGAGCACCGAGGTGCGGCGCAGGGCATGCAGGTAGCCGTCGGCGTAGAGACGCAGTTCCGAGGGCGAGTGATGGCGGAGGGCCAGTTCCTGGCAGGCATCACAGAGGGACTGGAAATGGCGGATGGCGTCGGGGTGCTGCAGCGCTGTCATGGGTGGGGCCGGCCCTGGCAACCATTGTGGCGTGCCACCCGGGGGATGGGGGAAGGGGACGGATGGTCGTCCGGCCAGGGGGGGGAAGGTTTGAAAGGCATCGCCTGATACCCGAATTTCGGGGTGAAGCCCGTTAGGTTGTGCTCTCAAGTTTATGTTTCAACATCTCCAACGATCCCCGCATGGCCCTTGAGAAGCCTATCGATAACGGTGGCGGCCAGCCGCGAAGGGTCCTGGTGGTCGATCCCCACGCCACCCTGCGCACCGTTCTTGCCCAGAGGCTCCGCCAGGACGGCCACCTGGCCGCAGCGGTCGCCACGGCACGCGAGGCACTGGAGATCTGCCACGACCAATCTCCCGATCTGCTGGTGAGCGCCGAACTGCTGGAGGAAACCTCGGCGCTGCGGCTGGCGGCCCAGCTCCACTGCCCGGTGATGGTGCTCACGGCCCGCTCGGGCTCCGAGCCGGTGGTGTCCCTGCTCGATGCCGGCGCCGACGACGTGCTGCGCAAGCCGTTCGGCCTCGAGGAACTCGCGGCACGCTGCCGCACCCTGTTGCGCCGCAGCGGCAACGGTCTGCAGGAGCGGGTGTGCGTCGGCCCCCTGGAGGTGCATCTGCTGCTGCGGCAGGTCACCCTGCGCGAACAGCCGGTGGAGCTCAGCCCCAGGGAGTTCGCCCTGCTCTGCGCCCTGCTGATGCCCCCCGGAGTGGTGCGCAGCCGTCAGGAACTGCTGCGGATGGCCTGGCCCCCCTTCAGTGGTGGACCCCGCTCGGTCGACACCCAGGTGCTCACCCTGCGCCGCAAGCTCGAGCAGGCCGGCCTGGGTGAAGGCGGCGGCATCGAAACGATGCGCCAGCAGGGCTACCGCTTCAGCCTCGACACCCTGCCGGAGGCGGCCGAGGAGGAGGGCGCTGCAGCGATGGTGCTCTCTCCCCAGCCCCAGCCCAGCCGGGTCAACTGACCCCTGGGTCAACTGACTACGGCAGCTCCCTGAAGCCAGCCGGCTCCGATCACTGCCACCAGCGCCTCCCCCAGCAGCATCAGGCCGCAGAGGAGGGCCAGCAGCCGGTAGGTCCAGGCAGGACTGATGGGCCCCACCGCAGAGGTGTCGATGCCGGTGTGGGCCGAAAAGCGGGCAAGGAAATCCTCGAAGCCGGCCACCCGCTGGGGCAGCAGCCAGGCCGGAGCGGGTCCGGGCTCCATGGCTTTGGTGCGCACGTAGAACACCCGCCCCCCCTGGCTGGTGGCCACGGGCGTGAGGGCCGCGATGCTTTCCCACGGCAGCGACCAGCCGCGCCGCAGCCACCAGGCGCACCAGGCCGGATGGCCCACCCGCAGGCCCCTTTGATCGAGTTCCACCCGCTCGCTGGTGATCGCCAGGACCAGCACCAGGCCCAGGGGCACGGCCCCCACCAGCGGAAGCCGCAGGCCCGCCGGAGCCAGAAGCGGCAGGGGCAGCACCAGGGCCAGGTAGAGGGCCAGCAGGGTGAAGCGGATCAGGGGCGCCATCGGATAGGCGCGGGTCCCGTCAGCGGCGACCGGGGACGGGGGCGCAGCGGGGTTGGCCATCTCCGGGATCAGCGGTCGTCGGCGGAGCCGGGAAGCGGCTCGATCACCAGCGACGGCTGATAGCGGCCGCCGAACACCTCGGCCTCGCGGCCCTTCCAGAACTCGCCAAGCCGCATCAGATCAGCATGGGCCTCCTGCAGGCGGTGCACGAACTCCTCAGGCGGGATGGAGTCCTTAGCCTCCTTGAGCTTGGCCAGGCGCAGCAGATGCCACATCCAGGGCTTGCCCAGTTCGCCCCGGGCCTCGAGATAGCGAGCCAGATCCTCGGAGCTGGGCAGGGGGGAGGCGGTCATCGCCGCGGCGACAGAGGGAACCCACCCTATGGAGCCCATCGCCGCCAGCGCGAGCCGGGCCTGCCACAGACATGCGGTTGAATGAGCGCTCCGGTGGGAAGCACGATGGAGATCCGCCGCCGCAACAGCAGCCTCGGCCTGAACGCCGCGCTGAGCGCTCGGATGGAGCAGGCCGGCATGCTGGAGGAGATACCCCGCGACCGGCTGGCGGAGCAGGGAATGGGAGCCGATCTGGCCTATCAGCTGATGCTTGATCACCTGATGCTTGATGGCAACGCCCGCCTGAATCTGGCCACCTTCGTGGGCACCTGGTTGGAGCCCCAGGGCCGGCGACTGATGGAGGAATGCATCGAACGGGCGGTGAACTGGTTCCAGAGCCTCGACGGTCCGAGGCCCTCTCCCCAAGAGCGGCAGGCCTCGTTCCACCACTGAGGGCACAGGATCCAGGGCAGTTTTCAGCACTACCTTTTCGGCCTGCTGGCGATCGGCAACAACATCCCGGCCCTCGGGGCCTTCCTGAGCCAGACCCGGGGACTGCCGCGGGCTCGGGTCTGGCGCGTGATCCTCAACACCACGGCGGTGTGTCTGATCTCCCTGCTGCTGTTCATGGCCTCCGGGCTGGCCGTGCTGCGGGTGTTCGGGATCTCGATCAGCAGCTTCCAGATCGCCGGTGGGCTGCTGCTGGCGCTGGTGGGGCTGGAGATGCTGGGCCACGGGCGCCCGCCGGCCTCACCGGCCCCCGCCCCGCCGTCGGCTGAAGGGGGTGACGAGGGGGCGTTTCACCGGGTGCTCACCAACGCGGTGGTGCCGATCGGCATCCCCCTCACGGTGGGAGCCGGCACCTTCTCGGCGGTGGTGCTGTTCGCCAACAGCGCCGCCCGCAACGGCACCAGCACCAGCCTGGCGGCGGCGATCGTGGCCCTGGTGGCGATCAATGAGCTGGTGTTCCGCTTCGCCGGCACGGTGATCGAGCGCCTGGGTCCCCTCGGCCTGATGGTCTTCACCCGGATTATGGGCCTGTTCACGCTCGCGATCGGCGTGGAGTTCGTGGTGCGGGGCCTGAGCACGATCGTCGCCAACCTGCACGCGGGCTGAGGCGTTCCCCCATCCGGGGGCCGGGGGTCAGGCCGGCAGGGCCCAGGGGTTGAGCCCCAGATCGGCGCCGATGCGGTGGGCGCAGGAGAAACCGATGAAGGCCACGGCGTTGAGCCCCTGGCCAGGGAAGCAGGAATCGCCCACGCAGTAGAGGCCGGGGAGGCCGGTGCGGTTGAACGGCATCGGCAGCAGCCCGGGCAGCTTCAGGGCCGGGATCGGGCCGTAGCTGCCGCCGCTGCGGCCCAGGAAGCGGCGGTGGCTGCGGGGGGTGCCCACCTCCCGGTGGGTGATGGCGCCGGCCAGGCCCGGCAGGATTGCCTCGAGGCGGGCGATCAGGCGGTTGGCATCGGCCTGTTTCTTCGCGCGGTAAGCAGAGGGTGAGAGGCCCTGCCAGACCTGCATCGAGGAGGGCGTGAAGGTGTGCACGATCTGGTGGCCCTCCGGCGCCAGGGAGGGATCGAGCAGCGAGGGCATCGACACGAACACCGTGCCCTGTTCGGCCTCGAGATCCTCCCAGCGCTCAAGAAGCAGGTGGTGCACGTGGGTGCCCTCTGGAATCAGGTCGGCCCGCACGCCGAGGTGGAGCGAGAGGAAGGAGGGGGAGGGTCTGTAGCGGCGGCGCCAGGTGCGCTCGGCGGCAGGCGTGTCAGCGCCATCGATCAGGGTCTGGCTGGGAATCTCTCTCTTTGAGCACTGTTGCCAGCCGCTCTCGGAGTCTTGCCCGCCGCCATCCGGGTCGCCGAAGGTGTCCCAGCGGGTGGCATTGCTCACCACCCGCCGGGCGCGAATCTCCTCGCCGCTGGCCAGCCGCACCCCCACGGCCCGGCCGCCCTCCAGCAGCACCTTCACCACGCGGGAGCGGTAGCGGATCTCGCCGCCGTGGCTACGCAGACCCGCCACCATCTTCTCGGCGATCACGCCCACGCCGCCGCGCGGATAGTTGATGCCGCCGGCGTGGCGATCGGAGAACACCATGCCGGCATTGATCATCGGCGTTCGATCGGCGGGCATCACCGACCAGCAGAAGCACTCCATGTCGATGAAGCGCAGTAGCTGGGGATCACGGATGTGGCGGCGCGCCACCTCGCCCACGTTCACCGGCAGCCAGCGGGCCAGGCCGAGGCAGGCCAGCGGCGCCCGGAAGAACACCTTGGCCAGGTAGGCCGGATCCTCGAGCGACAGCAGCGGCATCGCATCGAGGCAGCGGAACACCTGCCAGCAGGTGTCGTAGAAGGCGCGGATGCCGCGGGCCTCGTGGGGGAACAGGGCGGTGAGCCCTTCGATGAAGCGCCCGTAGTCGCGGTCCACCGCCACGTTGAGGTCGCCGGGGAGGTGGTACTCCAGCTGGGCCGGATCGGGGATCGTCTCGACCTGCTCGTCGACGTCGGCCAGGGCGCGGGTGAGCAGGTTGGTGTGTCCGTCGCGGCCGAAGCCGAAGATCATCGAGGCGCCCACATCAAAGGTGTAGCCCTCGCGCCGGAAGCTGCCGCCGCTGCCGCCGGGGATCAGATAGCGCTCGAGCACGAGCACCTTCGCCCCCTTCGCCGCCAGCTGGGTGGCGGTCACGAGGCCGCCGATGCCGGAGCCGATCACCACCACGTCCCAGCCCTCGCCCCCCCTGGCAGGGGCGGCGCTGGGGAGGACGCTGGCGATCGCGGCAGGGGAGGGAGCGCTCAAGCGAGAAGGGCAACACCGGCCACGACCTTAGGGATGGCCGCCGCCCAGAGGCCAGCGCCAGGCGGCCCGGTCCAAGGCCGTCTGCCCCGGCAGGTGGGTGGCCCCCAGCTCCCGGTCCAGGGCCAGCACCCGCACGTCGTCGTGGCCGGAGAGGGCCTCGATCAGCGGCGGCGCGTGGGCGACGACCCACACCTGGGTGCGGGCGGCCGCGGCCAGGATCAGCCGGGCCAGGGGCAGGAGCAGATCCGGATGCAGGCTGTTCTCCGGCTCATTGAGCATCAGCAGAGATGGCAGGCGCGGGCTGAACAGCGCCGTCGCCAGCAGCACGTAGCGCAGGGTGCCGTCGGAGAGCTCGGTGGCTTCCAGGGGACGCAGCAGCCCCGGCTGCTCCACCTGCAGCCGGAAGCGGGGCGAGCTCACGTCCACGGCGATCAGGCAGCCGGGGAAGGCGTCGTCGATCGCCGCCTGGAACCCTTGCCAATCGCCCACCTCCTCGATGGTGCGCACGGCGGCGGGCAGGTCACCGCCGTCGGCGGCCAGCGAGGGGCAGCGGCTGGCGATCGGCGATTGGCGGGCGGGGGCGGTGGCATCGGTGCGGAAGCCGTCGTAGAACCGCCAAGCGAGCAGCTCCCGGCGGAGACGGAAGGCTTCCGGGGTCTCCAGCGGATCGGTCACCGCCGTGAACAGGCTCTCGAAGCTGGCCAGCTCCCGGGTGACGATCACGGGCCGGCCACCCCCGTGGCGCAGGACAGCCCCGTCGCTGCGCTCCAGCAACAGGGCATCGGGATGGAAGGTGCTGCCGGCCCAGATCCACTCGCGCTTGATCTGCGGATCCAGGTGGAAGGCGCTGCCGGCCTCGGCCGGATAGCCGAGCTCGATCGCATAGGAGAGTTCGCTGCCGCCGAAGCCGAGCCGCAGCCGCACCGGTCCGGTGCGTGGCCCCCCCTGCACCGGCAGCTCGCCGCTCTTCATGGCGCGGCCCAGGCGTTCCGGGCCGGCCCAGAGCACCGCCGGCAGCCCCCCTTCGGCGGCCAGCACGGCCACCAGATCGCCGCGGGCGGCGGCGCTGAGCAGCCGCAGGGAGCGGTAGAGGTTCGACTTGCCCGCCCCGTTGGCGCCGCA